>CAYSWW010000063.1:0-10854 GCA_964434915.1 uncultured Coprobacillus sp. | reverse complement strand
CCCAAGTTATTCTACACCCTACAAGTTAGAAACCTCAAGTTATTGTAGAGTACCTTTTTGATATCAACCTAAGTTATCTTATTTTAATTTTAATTCAGCTAATTGACTAGCTAAACCAATATATGATGCTGGAATCATATTCACTAAAGTTTCACGATCTTCATCAGATAACATTTCCAGTCCTTCAGCAAATTTTAAAATATCTTCTTTTGAAATGTTTTTTCCCCTTGTCAGAGCTTTTAATGTATCATATGCATCAGGAATCCCATATTTTCTTAACATAGTTTGTATTGGTTCTGCTAAAACTTCCCATTTTTCATTTAAATCTGAAGCAAGTTTTTCTTTATTCACAACACATTTTGCTAACCCATTCATTGTTTCATTAATAGCTTGTAATGAATAACCAAAAGCCAAACCAAGATTTCTTTGACTAGAAGAGTCAGATAAATCTCTTTGCATACGAGATTTTGGCAATTTATTTGATAATGCTATACAAATATTATTAGACATATCAACATTTGCTTCACTGTTTTCAAAACGAATAGGATTCACTTTATGAGGCATCGTACTGCTTCCTACTTCACCTTTTACAGGAATTTGGTTAAAATATTCCATTGAAATATAAAGCCACATATCAACATCAAAATCAACCAATATATTATTAAAATGACGTATTCCATCTAAGATATGGCAAGTATAATCATGACTTTCAATTTGAGTAGTTAAAGGATTGAAAATTAATCCCAAATAGTCTTCTATGAATTTTTTAGCCATTGCTTGCCAATCAACATTAGGGAAAGCTGTTAAAATAGCACTATAATTTCCTGTTGCGCCATTGAATTTAGCTTTAATATGAATATTCTCAATATTTTCAATGCTTGACAACATACGATAAGCATATACTTTGAATTCTTTACCAATTGTTGTTGGTGTTGCTGGTTGTCCATGAGTATGAGCTAACATCGCATCATCTTTATGTTCAATTGCCCATTGATCAAGCAAATGTGATAATTCTTTTGCTTTTGGTAACCAAACATCTTTTAATCCATATTTTAACATACATGCATAAGACGTATTATTAATATCTTCTGAAGTACATCCTATATGTACGAAACTGATTAAATCATCATAATCCATGTCCTTTAAAGCATTTCCAATAAAATATTCAACAGCTTTGACATCATGACGTGTTGTTGCTTCGATATTCTTAATAGCTTGAAAAGATGTATAACTAAAATCACGGGAAATTGTTTCAATTTGAGAAAGCTGTGTGCTACTATATTTATTTAAAATCTCACTTTCAACATTCTCAATCAAAAACTTTAACCATTGAATTTCGACAAAAACTCTATATTTTACTAAAGCATATTCACTGAAATACTCTGCTAAAGCATCTTTAATTCCTGAATAACGCCCATCCAATGGACAAAGTGTCATACTTTCAAATTGTTGTTTTTCCATTTATTTACCACCTTTAAAATAATTTACACCAGCTTCAAACAATAACTGATCCATTTTACCATAGATATTTTTGTTTCTATTTTCACCTTGACGTTCACTATGTGCCATCTTGCCAAGTACTCGACCATCGCGTGACACAATACCTTCAATACCCATCATAGATCCATTTGGATTATAAGGTGATTCCATTGTTGGTTGTCCTTGTTCATCTACATATTGACTAAAGACTTGTCCATGTTCAAATAAATCTTCAAGGACTTCTTTTGGAGCTACAAAACGTCCTTCACCGTGACTGATTGGAACTGTATGAATATCACCAACTTCAACATTAGCTAACCAAGGAGAATTCACTGAAGCAATTCTTGTATTGACCATCTGTGATAAATGTCGCCCAATTGTATTAAATGTTAAGGTTGGATCATTTTGATCCATATCTTTAATCTTTCCATAAGGGAGCAATCCTAATTTCACTAAAGCTTGGAATCCATTACAAATACCAATCATCAAACCATCACGATTCTCTAATAAATCAGTAATCGCATCTTTTAACTTTGGATTTCTTAATACAGTTGCAATAAACTTTCCTGAACCTTCTGGTTCATCCCCTGCACTAAATCCACCGGGTAACATGACAATTTGGCAAGAACGAATCGCTTTTTCTAATTCATCTATAGATTTCTTTAGCATTTCTTCAGTCTTATTTCTAATTAACACTAATTGCACAGTTGCCCCTGCTTTTTCAAAAGCACGTTGTGAATCATATTCACAGTTTGTTCCTGGAAAAACAGGAATGACAACTTTAACTTCATCATAAACCTTTTGAGCATGTAATATTGGTCTTTCATCATAATCTTTAACAATCATTTCGTTTGTTGGTGCTTTTTCTTTTGTTGGAAAAACATCATCTAAAACAGATTCATAGATTGTATAAGCTTCATCCAATGAAATAGTTTCACCTTGATAAGTAACTTCATTTGATTCACGAGTATGACCAATAATTCTTGTATTCTCATTATGAACAACATCATCATTTTCTACTTCAACAATAATATTTCCATAATTCTTTTCTATCAAAGATGATAATTTCAATTCAGGATTCAACTCAACACCAATAGCATTTCCAAAAGCTATCTTATAAACAGCTTCAATCACACCACCATCTTTTATTGTATAAGCACTATAGACCTTTCCAGCTTGCATTAAATTCATAATTGCATCATATTGTATTTTCAAAGCATCAAAATCAAATACATGGAATTGATTTTTTGGTAACATAAATTCAACCAAAGTATGCTGTGCTCCTTTTAATTCTGGCGTAATGATATCTTTAACATCTGCTCCTGTAATCGCAAATGAAACCAAAGTTGGTGGGACATCTAAATCTTCAAAAGATCCTGACATAGAATCTTTACCACCAATAGACGGCAATTTTAATTCTTCTTGTACTCGATATCCACCTAATAAAGCTGCAAAAGGTTTCCCCCACTTACTTGGAACATCTAATAACTTTTCAAAATATTCCTGGAATGAGAAACGAATAGTATGATAATTTCCTCCCATCGCAACTATTTTAGCAACTGACTCAATCACAGCATACATAGCTCCATGATATGGTGACCATTTAGAAATCACTGGATTATATCCATAACTCATTAATGAACAAGTTGTTGTTTCTTTTCCTAAAACAGGAATTAATGCTGCCATTCCTTCCGTTTCAGTTCTTAATGTTTTTCCACCAAATGGTGATAAAACAGTTGCATTCCCAATAGAAGAGTCAAATCTTTCAACTAAACCTTTTTGACCACATACAGATAAACGACTTAAAACTTCTTTTGAAGTTTCTACAAAAGAAGAACACTCCTCTTCATCAAAAGGTGTCTGATCAAAATCAGGTAACTCAATCTTAACCTTTTGATAACGTTTCGCTCCATTTTGATCCAAGAAAGCACGATCAATATCCACTACGGTTTGACCCAAATAATGCATTGTCAAACGATTATCATCCGTTACTGTCGCAACTTTCACAACTTCCAAATTTTCATCTTCACAAGCTTGCTTTATAAAAACTTCATCCTTAGCATCAATCACAATAGCCATACGTTCTTGTGATTCAGAAATTGCCAATTCTGTTCCTGTTAAACCTTCATATTTC
Organism: uncultured Coprobacillus sp.; assembly: GCA_964434915.1. Taxonomy (GTDB): domain Bacteria; phylum Bacillota_I; class Bacilli_A; order Erysipelotrichales; family Coprobacillaceae; genus CAYSWW01. Next base: position 7,241 of record CAYSWW010000063.1, on the reverse strand, counting down.
TTCAAAACAGCATCTAATTCAATATTCAAACCAGAAGCCAATTCTCCGACTGCAACACAAACACCACCAGCTCCGAAGTCATTACAACGAATAATTTTCTTAGAAACTTCTTCATTTCTAAACAATCTTTGAATTTTTCTCTCTTCAACTGGATTTCCTTTTTGTACTTCAGCTCCTGCAGTTGTTGTCGTCTTCAACTCATGAGCTTTAGAAGAACCTGTTGCTCCACCGATACCATCACGTCCAGTTCTTCCCCCAATCAGTAAAACAATATGATCTTTTAAAGGTTCTAAACGTTTCACTTGTTTCTTTGGTGCAGCTGCCACAACTGCACCAATTTCCATACGTTTAGCAACATAGCCTTCATCATAGATTTCATGAACATATCCAGTAGTTAATCCGATTTGGTTCCCATAACTAGAAAAACCATGTGCTGCTTCTTGACAAATTTTTCTTTGTGGCAATTTTCCTTTCATTGTCTCATCTAATGTTTTTCTTGGATCACCTGCTCCAGTAATACGCATAGATTGATAAACATAGGCACGTCCAGATAATGGATCACGAATAGCACCACCCAAACAAGTCGCTGCTCCCCCAAAAGGTTCAATTTCAGTTGGATGATTATGTGTTTCATTTTTGAACATCAGTAACCATTCCTCATCTCCTTGAGAAGTATGAACAGTTAATTCTACTGAACACGCATTGATTTCATCAGAGACTTCTAAATCATCTAAATAACCTGTTTTTCTTAATTCTTTCATTGAAATTGTTGCTAAATCCATTAGTGTTAATGGACGTTCTGTTTCAACTCCATAAACAAGATGACGTGAAGCTTTATAAGCTTCTACATCTTTTTCAAGAATTTCTTTAAATGCTCCACTTTCAATATCTAACTCAGTAATAATTGTCGCAAATGTTGTATGACGACAATGATCTGACCAATATGTATCTAAAACTTTTAATTCTGTTTCTGTCGGATCACGATTTTCTTGCTCTTTAAAATAAGTCTGTGTCACTTTAAGATCATCAAAGTTCATAGCCATTCCATTATCTTTCAGATATTGATGTAATTGTTCATCACTAAAATCAATAAATCCTTCAATAACTGGAACCAAATCAATATGAACATCTCTATCACTTAAATCTTGTACTTTTTCTAAAGAAGCCAATCTTTGATCTACTGGATTAATCAAATAATTTTGAATTCTTTGAATTTGTTTTTCATTGATTCCACCCATCAAAACAATCAATTTTGCACATTTTACCTTCACATTGTTTTCGCCAGTTAAAAGCTGAAAACATTGTTCACAAGCATCAGCTCTTTGATCATATTGTCCAGGTAAAAATTCAATTGCAAAAACAGATGCTTTATCACTTACTGGATAATCTTCACGATAAACATTATCCACCATTGGTTCACTTAAAATAGTTGGAATCCCTTGATTCAATACATCTAAACTCACACCTTGAACATCATAACGATTCACAACACTTAAAGAAGTCAGCGTTTCAATCTTTAATTGAGACTTTAAATCATTTAAAATCTCAGCCGCCTCTACTGCATATTCTTTTCTTTTTTCTACATATATACGATAAACTTGACTCATCTTTTCACCTCATTATCTTAAACCAATGTCTTGACGATAATATTTTCCTTCAAAATCAATGATCTCAGACGCTTCATAAATCTTCTGCCTTGTTTCTTCTAAAGAAGCTCCTAAAGCGCAAATATTCAAAACACGTCCACCATTCGTTACAATTTGCTTATTCTCATTAAAAGCCGTTCCCGCATGGAAAATAATAATATCATCATTTACTTGATTTAAACCAGTAATCACTTTTCCCTTTTCATAATGTCCCGGATAACCTCCACTAGCTAACACCAAACAAGCCACATGGTCATCTTTCCACTTTACATCAACTTGATCTAGCTTTCCATTTGAAACAGCATACATAATATCAAACAAATCACTATCTAATCTCAATAAGATTGATTGTGTTTCAGGATCACCAAAACGTACATTAAATTCCAGTACTTTTGCCTGATGATTTTCAATCATTAACCCAATAAACACAACTCCACGATAATCAATCCCATCAGCCTTTAAACCAGCCATAAACGGATCAAGAATATCCCTTTTAAAAACTTCATCCATATCTTCAGGTAAAAAAGGATTTGGTGAAACAGTTCCCATTCCGCCAGTATTAGGTCCTTTATTACCATTATAGACCTGTTTATGATCTTTGGCACTAACCATTGGAACAATTGTTTTACCATCAGTAAAACAAAGTAATGAACATTCAAAACCAGTTAAAAATTCTTCCAAAACAACCTTACTGCCAGCACCATCTAAAATACCATCAACCATCATTTCCTTTAATGTTGTTTTCGCCATATCTTCATCTTCACAAATCACAACACCCTTTCCTGCAGCTAGACCATCAGCCTTAACAACAACCGGATATTGAAAATCTTTTAATGCATTTATTGCTTCATCATAACTGTTAACTTGTTGATATGCAGCTGTTGGAATATGGTGTCTAGCCATGAAATCTTTAGAAAAAGCTTTACTACCTTCTAACGTTGCAGCTTCCTTTGTTGGACCAAAAACACGATGTCCATGACTTTCCAACAAATCAGCAAGTCCCATACACAAAGGAACCTCAGGTCCAATAACTGTAAAATCTATATTGTTGTCTTCAACGAAGTTTAAAATACCTTCTAAATCTTCTACATTTCCTGGGTGACAAATCCCAATTTGGGCTATTCCAGGATTCCCCGGAATAGCATGAACTTCATCAACCTTCTCACTCTTATTTAAAGCATATGCAATCGCATGTTCACGACCACCACTACCAATCACTAATACTTTCATCGATTTTCTCCTTAATGTCTAAAGTGTCTATACCCACTAAATACCATTGGGACATGATTTTCATTACCTACATCTATAGAATCTTGATCTCTAATACTTCCACCTGGTTGAATGATAGCTGCAATTCCTGCTTCAATCGCTACTTTTGCACAATCATTAAATGGGAAGAATGCATCAGAAGCTAATACTGCCCCTTTGAAATCTTTATCAGGATTATTATGGATAGCATTCTCTAAAGCCCATACACGTGAAGTCTGTCCGCCACCAATTGCTAAAGTGACACCATTTTTAACAATACAAATAGCATTTGATTTCACATATTTCACAACTTTCATACCAAATTCCATATCAGCTAATTGAGCTGCAGTTGGTTGAGCTGTTGTGACAACTTTCATTTCTTTAATCATCTTTTGATTCAATTCTTGAATCAAAACGTCTCCTTCAAGATATTTAATATCATATTTTGCTTCACGTGCTTGTAAGTTCTTTAACTTCAAAATACGCAAATTCTTCTTTTTCTTTAACACTTCTAAAGCATCATCATCATAATCTGGGGCTGCCACAATTTCCAAGAAGATTTTATGCATTTCCTCAGCAGTTGCTTTATCCACTTTATAATTGACTGCTACGATGCCACCAAAAATAGATTGTGGATCAGCTTCATAAGCTTTCATGTATGATTCATATCCAGTATTTCCAATAGCCACCCCACATGGTGTTGAATGCTTAATTGCAGCAGTCACAATTTGATCACCAAATTCTCTAACAACAGCAACGGCACCATATAAATCATTAACATTATTAAATGAAATTTCTTTCCCATGTAATTGTTCATAATCCAATAATGATTTTTGAACAAATGAATCTTGATACTTATTGGCAGCTTGTTGAGAATTTTCACCATAGCGTAAATGTTCAACTTTCTTTAAAGAAATATTTAATGTATCAGGGAATTGATCACCAACAACACTTGCAAAATAACGTGAAATCATGGCATCATAAGCTCCAGTCATACTGAAAGCTTTATATGCTAAATTTAAACGAAAATCGTAATCATCTGTTTGATTTTCAATTGCTGCTAAAACTTTTTGATAATCAGTTGGATCTGTTACAATCAACACATCCTTAAAATTCTTTGCTGCACTTCTGATCATTGAAGGTCCACCAATATCAATGTTGTCAATCATCTCATCCATTGGTTTTCCTAACTTTAACGCTTTTTCAAATTCATATAAATTGACACATACTAAATCAATTGGGTGAATTCCATGTTCCTGAATTGTCTGAACATGTTTTGCATCATCTCTTTTAAATAACAATCCACCATGCACCATCGGATGTAAAGTTTTCACTCTACCATCTAAAATTTCCGGAAAACCAGTCACCTGATCAATGGCAATTGCTTTCACATCAGCTTCCATTAATTGTTTCAAAGTACCACCCGTTGAAACAATCTCAAACTCTAATTTTTCTAATCCCTTACAAAAATCAACAATACCTTCTTTATTTGTGACAGATACTAATGCTCTTCTCATATAATTTCTACCCTTTCATTTTCAACTTTTAATCGACCCTCACAGAATAATCTCACTGCCTTCGGTAAAATGCGATGTTCAATATTATCTAAAATCATTGTTTGCATTTCTTCAGGTGATCTTGCGGCTGAAACATCCATTGCCTGTTGCAAGATAATTGGACCACCATCAACAACTTCTGAAACAAAATGGACTGTTGCCCCAGCAACCTTCACACCTCTTTGAAAAGCCTTTTCATGCACATGCAAGCCATAATATCCTGGTCCACAGAAAGCTGGAATTAAAGATGGATGAATATTGATAATCTTATTTTTATAAGCAGCAATAATTTCATCAGAGATAATTGCTAAATACCCTGCTAAAACAATCAAATCAATCTTCTCTTTCTTCAAACGCTGCAAGATAACATGTTGATCCTTAATACATTCTGCTTTAATTCCCGCTTGTCTAGCACGTTCTAACCCATAAGCTTTCAAACGATTTGAAACAACCAATACAATTTCACCCTGAATTGTTCCTTTTTGTGTTTCATCTATCAATGATTGTAAATTTGTTCCACCACCTGAAACAAATACAGCAATTCTTAACATAAAATAACCCCTTTTTCACCAGCTTCAACTTTTCCTACCACATAACCAGTTTCACCAGCATCTTGAATTGCTTGTATTGCTTTTTCAACATCTTCAGGTGCTAAAGCAATTACCATACCTAATCCCATATTAAATGTATTGTACATCATCTGTTCATCAACTTGTCCCTTTTGAGCAATTAAATCAAAAATTGCAGGAACTTGATAACTCTCTTTTTGAATGACAGCCTTTACACCATCAGGTAACATTCTTGGGACATTTTCATAAAAACCACCACCAGTAATATGACTACATCCCTTTACTTTTACATGCGCCTTTTTCATATTCTTTAAAGCTTTTACATAGATTTTTGTTGGTGCTAATAAAGCTTCTCCAAGGGTCTGACCTAATTCATCATAATATGTCTCTAAAGATTCTTTTGTCATATCAAAAATCGAACGTATCAATGAAAAACCATTACTATGAACACCACTTGAAGCTAAACCAATCAATACATCTCCTGGCTGAATCATTGAGCCATCAATAATATCTTTCTTATCAACAACACCAACTGCAAACCCAGCCAAATCATATTCATCAACTGGCATTAATCCTGGATGTTCAGCTGTTTCGCCACCAATCAAAGCGCATTCTGATTGCTTACATCCTTCTGCTACACCTTTTACAATTGTCGCAATTTTTTCAGGATAGTTTTTCCCACAAGCAATATAATCCAAGAAAAATAACGGTTCACCACCAGAACAAGCAATATCATTCACACACATCGCTACTGCATCAATTCCTATCGTATCATGCTTATCCATGACAAAAGCCAATTTCACCTTTGTACCACAACCATCTGTTCCTGATAAAAGAACAGGTTCTTCCATATCTTTTATCGCCTTTAGATCAAAAGCACCAGCAAATCCTCCAAGACCACCCAAAACTTCTGGTCTTTGAGTTTCTAATACATGTTTTTTCATTAATTCAACCGATTTATATCCCGCTTCAATATCGACTCCAGCTTTTTTATAATCCATCACTAATCTCCTTATTTATTTTGCATTCTTGCTAATACAGCTTTATAAGTTTCAATCAAATCTCCAATATCTTGTCTAAAAACATCCTTATCATATTTTTGATTTGTATCCACATCCCATAAACGACAAGAATCTGGTGAAATCTCATCAGCCAACAGAATTTCTCCTGATTCTGTTTTTCCAAATTCAATCTTAAAATCAACTAATTTCAAATTCAAACTTAAGAAAAATGCTTTTAATAATTCATTAATCTTTAAAGTTGTTTCTCTAATATAAGCCAATTCTTCACGAGTTGCTAATTTTAAAGCAACAGCATGATCATCATTAATCAATGGATCTCCATATTCATCATTCTTATAACTCAATTCAAAGATAGGTTCATCTAAAACAATTCCTTCTGGTGCCCCTAATCTTTTACAGAATGATCCGGTTGTAATGTTTCTCACGATAACTTCTAAAGGGAAAATCTCAACCTTTTTCACACGAATATCTCTATCATTTATTTTTCCAATCATGTGAGTTTTAATTTCCGCTTCTTCTAACATATCAAAAATGATACAAGAAATGGTATTATTTAAAACACCTTTTCCTTCAAATTGATCATGTTTTACACCATTACCAGCCGTTGCATCATCTTTATAATGAATGATATATTCATCGGGTTTTTCTGTTTCATACACTTGTTTTGCTTTTCCTTCATACAATAATTTTGCCATGTCCATTACCTCTCCTATTGATATTTCTTCATAACTTCTTCATTTGCACTTACTGCTTGTTTTTCCATTTCTTGACGATAAGCAATAAGTTGTGTCTTTATTTCCTCATGTTGAAGTGCCATCATTTGTAAAGCCAAATAAGCTGCATTCTTACTGCCATTGATGGCAACTGTTGCGACTGGAATACCTGAAGGCATTTGCACAATGGATAATAAAGCATCCATACCATCCAAAGTGCTACCACTAATCGGCACACCAATGACCGGTAACACAGTTTGTGAAGCAACCACTCCAGGTAAAGCTGCTGCCATTCCTGCTGCCGCAATAATCACTTCTGTTCCATCCGTTTCTGTTTCCTTGATAAAAGCACTTAATTCTGCATGGGCACGATGTGCACTTAAACATCTCACACTTACCGTTACTCCATATTCTTTCAAGATTTTCACACATGGTTCAACTTTCGCTAAATCGCTTGTTGAACCCATAATCACTGCAACTTTCATTT
>CAYSWW010000062.1:0-10994 GCA_964434915.1 uncultured Coprobacillus sp. | reverse complement strand
TACAAGAAAAAAATGCCTTTAGTGCCGGCGTTTCTGAAGGTTGGAGGTGGATTAACTCTTTAGAATACAAAAATGTACCAAATATTTTTAGATGAAGTAGTTTTGATTAAAAGGAAGGGGAAAAATGAAACGTGTTATAACATATGGAACTTTCGATTTATTACATTACGGACATATTAATTTACTTAGAAGAGCAAAAGAGTTAGGAGATTATTTGATCGTTGCTCTTTCTACTGATGAGTTTAACTGGAAAGAAAAACAAAAAAAATGTTATTTTTCCTACGAAAAAAGAAAGCAATTACTTGAATCAATAAGGTATGTAGATTTAGTAATACCAGAAACTAACTGGGAGCAAAAGCGAACGGATATACATGAATATCATGTTAATGTTTTTGTGATGGGAGATGATTGGAGAGGAAAATTTGATTTTCTTACAGAAGAGAGATGCGAAGTAGTATATCTTCCTAGGACACCAGAGATTTCTACAACTCAGATAAAAAAAGATCTGGAAAATAAGGGGAGAATATGATGCAGATGATTTCAATTATCATTCCGGTTTATAATTCCTCAAAATTTTTAGATATGTGTCTTAAAAGTGTAATAAATCAAACTTATTCTAATTTAGAGATTATATTGATTGATGATGGATCAAATGATGATTCTGGATATATATGTGATAAATATGCGGCTTATGATAACCGAATTAGGGTAATTCATCAAGGTAATAAAGGGGTATCAAATGCAAGAAATGCAGGTCTAAAATTAGCGAGTGGAGAGTTGATTTCTTTTTTGGATAGTGATGATCAGCTTGAACTTGATATGTTATCTTTTTTAGTAGATATATTACTGAAATATGATGCTGATATTTCTCATTGTGGCTATAAGAGAGTTGATGAGAATATGCGTGTTTTAAATGAGGTTTCTGGTACTCATAGAATTCTGGTTCAAAATAATACTGACGCAATTGATTGCATGTTAAAAGGTATAAATTTTTCTGGCGGATTGTGGAATAAATTGTTTAAATCAGAAGTTTTAGAAAATTTGACTTTTTGTGAAGAACTAAAAAACAATGAGGATATTTTATTTAACGTTCAAGCATTTTCTCGAGCAGACAAAATTGTGTTTGCGGACGAAACCAAATATAAATATTTTGAACACCCATTTTCTGCTTGTAATCAAATTAATGTGTTACGCCAACTTGAAGACAGTATTATTGCAAGTGAAAAGATGCTTGAAATAAAAAATGAAGAAATCAAAAAAAGTGTTATTAGTCATTTGTTTGATTGCCTCATGAATTTGTATAGATTTCTTTTGCTTAACTCTGAACATGAATGTGACAATAAAATGGTAAGAATAAGGTTAAAATTAGTCGAAACATATAATATGATAAATGATAAATCTCTGAGAGGTAAAATTAATTATAATTTTCTTATGCATATACCAAGAATATATTGTTTTGTGTATAAATTATATAATTCCATTCGTAAACCTAAGTGGGATCCTAACAAACGAGGTAGATAAATGAAAAAAAAGTTGATATTTTGCGTATATGGATTAGGTATTGGCGGAGTAGAAAAATGCTTAGTTAACCTTGTTAATTCTCTTGATCCCGAGATATATGATATAACTATTGCTACCATGAATCCAGAGTACAGATTTCAAAATGATATTAATCATAACGTTAAAATCATTACTTTTGAAGATCAATTTATTAATACCACTGATACAATGCCGATAATTAAAAATATGTCTCCATCTTTGGCTAAGATCAGATTATGTTTTCGATATATATTATATAGAATTGCAGTAAAATTTAGAATAATGCCATGGAAGTTACAAAAGCCAATTAAGGATGAATATGATATAGCAGTTGCGTATTCCCATGTTGGGCACGTACCATACTATGTTATAGATAGAATTTGTGCAAAAAAAAAGATTCTTTGGTATCATACTTTATGGATAGATCATAGCTGCGAAAAATATTATAGAAAATTTGATAAGATAATTGCGGTATCGAAATATTGCAAAAAAAATTTTTGCAAAAATTTTCCGGAATTAAGTGGAAAAGTTTCAGTTATGTATAATCTTTATGATATAGAACAGATTAAAGAATTGTCAAAAAAAGAAATAGATGATATTAACCAGAAGAAATTAATAGTAGTAACAGTTGCAAGATTATCTCAGGAGAAAGGATATAGGCTTGCAATTAAAGCATGCGAGTTGTTGAAAAAAGATATAGGTGATATGTTTTGTTGGTACTGGATTGGATCTGGATCAGACTATGAAAAAGCTGTAAAAATAATTGATGACTTGGATTTGAAAGATACTTTTATCTTAATGGGCAATAAGCTTAATCCATATCCTTATATAAGACAGTGTGATGTTTATGTTCAACCATCATATTCGGAAGCGTACTGTACAGCAATAGTAGAAGCTAAGGTTTTAGATAAAGCTATAGTTGCAACAAATACAGGAAGTACATGTGAACAAATAAGAGATTCAGTTGATGGTTTTATTTGTGATAAAGACTCTAACGAGATTGCTGAGAGAATAAAAGTTCTAATTCGAAACAAAGAATTAAGACAGAAATTTGAACAAGAGCATTGCTTACATTATGATACAGATGATTATATAAATGAATATGATAAGTTGTTTATGTTATAAAAACGGAGGAGTGAACATTATGCAAGCCATAGCAGTTACCGGCTATTTTGCTACCGGGTCAGGTGCTGTTTATAATTTGTTACAAGAATATAATTCAATTACAGATGGAGGGTTATCATCTTTTGAGCATATATTTTTATATGATGTGAATGGTGTTTTTGATACCATTGATAAAATATTATATTCAAATAGACTATATAATTCTAATGCCGCAATAAATGCATTTAGGAGGGAAATGAAGCGATTAAATAACACAGATTTTAATTGGTTTGGAGGGTATAAGTATCGATGCGGTCATAAGTTTTTAGACATAATTGAAGATTTTATTGATGACATTACAGAGTATTATATTCAGCGGGATTGGTATGGCACATATGTTGGTAGAAAGATTATACCTAAGAGGGTTATAAAGGATTTTGTAGCCGTTCTTATAGGAAAAAAGAAGTTAACACATAATTTTGGTTCTTCAATCATTATGGACTGTGAAAATAGAGGAGAGTTTTCCTTTGCAACTCCTCAGAAAATACAAGCTGCAACAAAGAAGCTAGTAGATAACTATTTGAAAATAATGTACCATGATACTGATAAAATTATTGTGTTAAATCATATGTTACAACCGCAGGATTCAATTCGCATGGACTATTTACCGGAATACCTTAAATTGATTATTGTTGATAGAGATATCAGAGATCTTTACATATATAATAAATATACTCGAGTTTGGGGAGGAAATACTTTTCCAATTGAAACTGATGATTTTATCAAGTTTATAAAGTCTTATCGTGCAACCGAATATATAAGTAGTTCTCCTAATATACTTCGGATTCAGTTTGAAGACTTGATCTATCATTATGATAATACTGTGAATCAAATAGAAAAATTTGTGGGTATCACATCGAAAGAACATATTAGGGCTAAAGAAATATTTATTCCTGAAAAATCTGTTAAAAACACACAAATTTTTAGAATGAAAGATGAATGGAAACCCGAAATTAACAAGATTGAAAACGAATTATCTGAGTATATTTATAATTTCCCGTATGTAAACAAGACAAGTATGGAGGAGCTTTTTGATGCATAAAAATACTGTGTCTGAAAATTTAAATAAAATTTCTATAGTTGTTCCGGTTTATAATGCAGAAAAAACGCTTCGTAGATGTGTTAACTCATTGATTAATCAAACACATAAAAATATAGAGATAATATTGGTTGACGATGGATCACGCGATTCCTCTTTAGAAATTTGCAAATTATACGAAGCTGCAGATCACAGGATAAAAGTTATTTCTAAAGAAAATGGCGGAGTATCATCAGCACGTAATATCGGAATTATGGCAGCTGTAGGAAAGTATATAATGTTTTGTGATAGTGATGATTGGGTAGAAGCAGATTGGTGCGAAATATTATTTGAACAATATGCCCCTAATCATTTGGTTATGTGTGCATATTATTGTCATTACAGCGACGGAAAAGTTGATTTGATTTCGTGTAAAGATGAGATAACCTTAATAGATAATACAGATTTTTTTCTGGCAAAAAAACTAGGAATATATAATCCGTGGAATAAAATATTCGATCTTTCAATAATACATCATAATCATCTTTTCTTTTCTGAAAAACTTACTGTAGGAGAAGATGAACTTTTTGTCTGGGAGTATCTAAAATTTGTAAGTGGAGGTATTATAGTCTGCAATAAAGCGCTTAATCATTATACTTGGCCTCGAAATAATTCTCTTACATTAAATTTACCAGATAACTATTATCAACAGTGTCAATTTTTATTTAGACAGATTTATAAAGATCTTATTAAAGGGGACATATGCTCGAATAATGCACAGAAGGTATTTTTTAATGACTGTTATTGGCAATACAAAAGAGGGATTAGACAAATTTTTCAAGATAAATCGATTTCTATAAGTAAAAGAATTGATAAGGCTAATATAGTTATTAAAAGTGCTGAGTATCAATTGATATTACATAATACCAATACTGAAAAAAATAAAATTATGAAAAAGGCATTAAATTGTAAATCATGTATAGTCCTTTATATGCTATTTTTAATTGGAAAATATTAGGTGGGAGATCAAGTATGTTTAGAAGAATTAAGAGATTATTATGTCGAAGAATATATTATGGTATCGCAAGAAAATTGCCGCCGTCTGCAGGTCATCATGGTGATTTTTATAAAAAAATCCGTTATTTTTTTGCAAGTCGCTTTGTTTCCTATTGTGGAAAAGATGTTAATTTTGAGCAGTATGCGTCGTTTAATCCAGAAATTGAAATCGGTGACCGCAGTGGCATTGGACAAAGTGCCAATTTGAGTGGTCATATTATTATTGGAAATGATGTTATGATGGGACCATATTGTACAATGATGACATATAGCCATAATCACGATAGAATTGATATTCCGATGAATCAACAGGGATTTGAGGCTGAAAAAGTTAAATATATTGGGGATGATGTGTGGATTGGACGTAATGTTATTATCTTACCTGGAGCTAATATTGGTAGTCATTGTATTATTGGAGCGGGTGCTGTAGTAACAAAAGATGTTCCGGATTATGCAATTGTTGGGGGAGTGCCAGCAAGAATAATAAGAATGAGAAATGAAAAACGTTCATAGAGAAAATGGATTATAGTGCGATGTTTCCGATGCACAATACTGAAAGACATATCAAAGAATATTCACTCATTTTGACAGCGGTACAGGTTTATGGCAGAAAATTGTTTCTGCAGAAGTTAATAAAAGATAGATAGAGGAAGAAGCAAACATGTCTAATTATAATTTTTATTCTCATGCAGGATCAGGGAACCATGGTTGTGAGGCAATTGTGAGGTCTTCTATAAATATTCTCAATAAAGATGTTACATTATTTTCTTCAAATCCGCATCAGGATATGCAATATGGAATTGGAGCTTTAGTGAATGCTGTTTATAAAGATTCAGATAAGGCACTTCGTAGATATGGTTTCCCATGGTTATTTTCTAGAATACAAACTAAGTTGACACATTCAATAGATAAGGAAATTTTCTATCGGAAAATTGATATGCTTAGTCAGGTAAAGCAAGGGGATATATGGTTTTCGATTGGCGGTGATAATTATTGTTACCCTGGGACAGACATTTTAAATGCTGAAAGAAACATAATTCAAAAAAAAGGTGCTAAAGCAGTGCTTTGGGGATGTAGTGTTGAGCCTGCGTTACTGGATAATAGAGAGATTGCCAACGATTTAGGTTCGTATGATTTGATTACGGCAAGAGAATCATTGTCATATGAGGCGCTAAAAAAAGTAAATCCGAATACTGTTTTAGTCCCCGATCCGGCCTTTATTCTGCCCAGCGAGAAACTTCCATTACCGGATGGATGGATGAAAGACAACATGATAGGAATCAATGTTAGTCCTTTAGTGATAAGGAGTGCTTCAAATAGCAGTATTGTGCTTAATGCTTATCGCAATTTAATTGAAGAAATAATTCGTAATACAAATTGTGGGATAGCATTCATTCCGCATGTCGTATGGGAGAATAATAATGACTGTGATCCATTAGGACTCTTATATAAGGAATATCAAAGAACAGGCAGAGTGATTTTGATAGAAGATGCAAATTGTATGCAGTTAAAGGGATATATAGCTAGATGCAGATTATTTATAGGCGCAAGAACCCATGCTACCATAGCTGCATATTCTTCTGGAGTTCCAACATTAGTCCTTGGATATTCCGTAAAATCCAAAGGTATTGCTAAGGATTTAATGGGAACATACGAGAATTTTGTCATTCCTGTACAACAGTTAAATGATCATAAGGAATTGGCAGATATGTTTCAATGGCTCTACAACAATGAAAGAAACATTAGAAGTCACCTGGCTGATAAAATTCAGTCATATGCTGATAAAGCATATCTAGCAAAAAAAGCAGTTGATCAATTATTGTGAATGCCTTGACTGACTTTAGATAGTCCATCAATGTTAATTATAAAAAATTATAGAATAACTGCGATCTGCTCAGTTTCCTAATATAAAGGTAAGGGTGATTAATAGAATGGATAGAAATCAATTAAAAATAGGGGTTATTTTGTCATATTTTAATCTTGCAATTGGAAGTTTAATTCCAATGATTTACACCCCTGTTATGCTCCGTATGCTTGGACAGGCAGAATACGGTCTATATAGTCTCTCATCTTCTGTGATAGGGTATTTATCACTTTTAAATTTTGGAATGGGGAGTACCATAATAAGGTATGTCACAAAATTCCGCGTTGAGAAAAATAAAGCAAAAGAGCAGGAAACGATAGGTCTGTTCTTCATAGTATATTTTGTTTTGGCATTATTAGTTATTATTGGTGGTATAGTTCTCTCTATTTCTGCACCAGTTTTTTTTAGTTCTGGTTTAACTGCAAACGAAATAATAAAAATGCAGATATTGATACTGATTATGTCAGTAAATACAGCTGTGTCATTTCCGATTAGTGTTTTTTCGTCAGTGATTATGGCACATGAAAAGTATATTTTTAGTAGATTAATGGATATGCTTTCTACTGTAGTTGCGCCAATTTCTAATATAATCATGTTATATTTAGGGTTTGGTTCTATCGGGATGGCATCTTCGTCCGTTATTCTTCAGATTTTGATGTTGCCACTGAGCTTATTTTATTGTTTGCGAAAGCTTAATATTAGACCGGTTTTTAAGAAGCCAGAGATTCCTTTATTAAAAGAGATTCTTGGTTTTTCCGCTTTTATATTCTTGGGAACTGTTGTTGATATGCTATTCTGGGCCACTGATAAAGTTATTTTAGGGGCTCTAGTAGGCACAGTGACAGTCGCAATATATAATGTCGGAGCAACATTTAATTCTATTGTCGAAAAACTTTCTACGACAATAAGTGGTGTATTAACACCCAGAATTACAGGAATGGTTGTCAAAAATACCAGTAAAAGGGAATTAACAGAATTATTGATTCGAGTAGGCAGGGTTCAGTTCCTTATAGTAGGATTAGTTGTTTCTGGATTTGTAGTATTTGGACAGCCGTTTGTTATCCTGTGGGCTGGTGAAGGATATCAGGAATCTTATATAATTGCATTATTAACAATGGTACCATTGACGATTCCGTTAATCCAGACGGTGGCTAAAAGCATAATAATTGCACAGAATAAGCATCAGTTTAGATCTATTACTTACCTGATTATTGCAATCGTTAATGTGTTTTCTACTTACTTAATAGTCCCATATATGGGAGGTGTTGGAGCAGCGTTGTGTTCGTGCTTGTCCTACTTAATTGGGCAGGGCTTAATTATGAATATATATTATTGGCGTGTTACAGGTCTGGATATGGGAGCTTTCTGGAGAAATATTGTGCAAATGGCAATCGTTCCGGGAGTGCTAATATTAGCGTTTAAACTCGTCATATCGAAATGGGTAGATTTTTATGATATTAGAACTTTTATGATAGGAATAGTAATATATTCTATAGTTTATGCGATCTTAATGTTCCTGTTTGTTTTGAATGAATATGAAAAAAACTTAATATTAAGGCCATTAAAACTAATGTTAAAGAAGTGAGTAAGAATAGGGATAAGATAGATCATGTGGGAGGAAAAGAATCGTGTCGAAAATATTAATATATAAAGAAGTAGTACCTAATGGTGAATATGATATATTTAATCCCATAAATTATAAAACGTTTTCCGATACTGTAAAGAAGGAATATCATTCTTCTTGCCCCAATATAGGTAATAGGGCGTGGCTTCAAGGTATAATAGTTGCCTTAAATGATGGTGAAAATGATATCGAGATGCTTAAAGCCGAAATGACATCCGACTATATTAATAATAAATTTGATTATGTGGTACTTCCCATGGCGAATATTTTTTATGTAGGTTACATAGAAGCATTAAATAATTTAGCAGATGTATTTCGAAACATAAAAATACCGACATATGTCATTGCTTGCGGAGTACAGGCACCATCATATACACAACTTGACAATGTGATAAATGCCATTAGAGAACCTGCTATAAAATTTATAAGGTCTATATATAATACGGGAGGTGAATTTGCTCTCCGTGGTTACTTTACAAAAGAATTTTTTGAGAAACTGGGATTCAAGTCAGCGGTTGTTACGGGATGCCCCTCCCTTTATCAATTAGGTGACGGGCTAAGAATAGTAGAGTCAAACGTTGACAGAATCAAACCGGTTTTTAATGGGGAATTTCAATTAGTTGAAAAATATTTGGCTGAAAGAGCGGATGGGATTTACATAGATCAGTGCAATTATTTTGATTTGATTTTTGCTGTTAGAGATAATAGTGTATATGATTCCAGTCAAAAGTATATTAAATATTTAGTGCAAAAATATGGTTATAATATAGCAAATATGGCGATGGATCATAGGATTCTGTTGTTTACTGATATATCGTTGTGGAGAAAATATTTGATACTTAATAATTACAATTTTTCGTTTGGCAGTCGCATTCACGGGAATATTGTATCTATATTAAGTGGCATTCCTGCATTAATCTATGGATGTGATTCGAGAACGCAGGAAATGGCAGAGTTCTTTTCTATTCCAATGATAACAGCTACTAATATGAACAAATATTCTTTGGAAGAATTGTATGAATTAACAGACTATAAAAAATTTAATTGCGAGTTTAAGGAACACTATAATAATTTTGAAAAGTTCTTAATAAGCCACGGTCTGGTAAAAAGGATTGGCAGATATAATCAGTTTTTTGATCAAAATAATGATTCTGAATATTTAAAATACTTGTTTGGTTTGCTGGAGCCATATAAATCGGAGTTCAAATCTATGAAGAAAAGACTAATTTTTGAGGATTATAAAAGAAAACTTAAAAATTCGATAAATACCAATTTGAAGTCAATATATCATAAGGCAAAAGGAAACAAAGGAGTTTAATATGTTACGAATTCCATCTAATTGTACTGGATGTCAGGCCTGCGTAAGTATATGTCCCAGAAACTGCATATCAATGAGTGCCAGTTCTGAAGAGTTTCTTTATCCGATAATTGATGCTACAATGTGTATTAACTGCAATCAATGTGATAAAGTCTGTCCAGTTTTGCATACGCAAGAAAAAAGTCCATATACGGAGGCTTTTGCGGTAAAATGCAAAACTGAAGACAAACGTATGCACAGTACTTCTGGAGGGGTGTTTCCTCTTTTAGCTGGGCAGATTTTAGAACAAAATGGAATCATATTTGGGGCTGTGTATGATGAAAATTTTATGGCTAAGCATATTTCCGGCTTCGACCGTAGTAATTTAGCCTCATTTCAAAGCGCAAAGTATGTGCAGAGTGCAATAGGGAGTTCCTTTATCAAAGTAGAGAAAGCATTAAAAGTAGGGACGCAGGTTCTTTTTTCAGGAACGCCATGTCAATGTGAAGGGTTAAAAACTTTTCTTGGCAGAGAGTATTCCAATCTGTTGCTTGTAGATTTAATATGTCATGGTGTGCCTTCGCCTAAGGTATGGCAGGCGTATGTTGATTATCGTTCCAAAAAGGAAAATAATGGTATACGACCAAAGAGAATCAATATGCGCTCCAAAGCAAGTGGATGGAGCAGATACGGATATTCAACTGAATTTGACTATGGGGATGGATTTGTTACCAGAACACTTAATAGTCAGGATTTGTACATGAAAGCGTTTGTCGGGAATATTTGTCTCCGTAAATCGTGCAGTAATTGTGTCGCAAAAGGGATACAGCGCTGCACAGATATTACACTTGGTGATTATTGGGGAATATGGGATCAACATCCGGAGTTTGATGACGATAAGGGGACAAGCGTTGTATTTGTCCATTCTCAAAAAGGCCGGGAGATGTTGAAACAGTTACGTGATAATATTGACTGTTTAGAAGTAGACATCGAAGATGCATATAGAGAGAATAGCAGCATGGTGCATTCGGCTCCGGCACATTCCGGCAGAGATGAATTCCTTGCGCAGATTACAGCCGATAATTTTGAAGAATTAATAGATAAATATTTTAAATTAGAAACTAGGCGGGTAGCAACATGGCCGATGATAAAAAGCCGGTTAAGGAAAATTATAAATATATTTCGCTAAGATAAATGTCCTGCTGGACTTAATAATGTAGGAGGCTTACATCAAAAGACATGAAGAGATTTCGTAAGAAAAAGAAGCCGAGAATCGCAGCGATCATTATCATAATTGTAGCAATCTATGTAGTTGTAGAATTGTATGTTTCCAAATACTCGCTGCAGGTATCGACTTATACAATTTCTTCAGAAAAGATTACAGATCAACTGCGAATTGTCCAGCTTTCGGATCTCCATAACAGTGTTTTTG
>CAYSWW010000061.1:0-11009 GCA_964434915.1 uncultured Coprobacillus sp. | reverse complement strand
TATATTTTCATATAATTCCTGGTTAAATATTGTCATCTTAACTTAATGACATTGAAAAGAAGTCTTGACTTCTTTTTAATATTCAACAATATTATTTCTAAATAACTTTATTAATATCTTCTATAAATTGAAATCGTTAATACCAGATTTATATCAAAATATTTTTTCTCCGTTTATTCCAAATTTCTAATAACTTTTGAATATAATAAATTGTCATCTTTTCATACCATTCACCAGTCTGTAAATCAACCAAACAATACATATTATTTTCTCGTTTTACTAAAGTTAAATCATAATAATATAAACTTGATTGCATGTGTGTAGGAATCATCACAATACCCCCTATCACATTTTATGAATAAATCTACAAACTATGAAAAAGATTAAGACCTATATCTTAATCTTTTTGACTTTTTTTAGTAAAAATAGAAATCACCAAACAAAAATAAGCCAAGGCAAATGAAAATCCGCCTATCACATCACTCGCATAATGGACACCTAAATAAATACGTGTCATTCCTATCATAATAGGCAAACTCATTATTAAAACAGCTATAATTTTATGCCTATTCCATAAAAAGTAAGCAATCATTGCAAATAAAACAAAAGATACCATTGAATGAGCACTTGGAAAACTATATCCTGTTTCGATAACCAAATGAGTTACAGAAGGTCTAGGTCGTTGAATAATATTCTTTATAATCATGTTACATAATGTAACAAAGGCCACATTAATTGAAATAAACAATCCTTTTCTCCAATCAGCAATCAAACAGATTAAACAAATAATCACAACTCCAATCACTGAACCAATAAATGTCACAGCAATCATCCTCCCAGTCACAGAAGTACTGGTGAACGAATGAAAAAATTGATAAATCACTTGATCCCAGGTTTCTAAATATCCTTGAAAAAAGATCCATAAATAGACAAACAATATCAACCATGATATGATTACAGACTTATAATGCTTTATTAACTCTGATTCCATTTTCTTTCACAATTCTTCCTGGTACACCAACAACTGTACAGTTTGGTGGAACATCCTTTAATACAACAGAAGATGCTCCTACAATGCTATTGTCTCCAATAGTTACATCTCCAATGATTTTTGCACCAGCCGAAATCATCACATTATTCTTTAATGTCGGATGTCTTTTGACTGTATGTTCACCGGTACCAACGCCACCTAAAGTAACACCTTGATAAAGTTGACAGTCATCACCAATAATAGTTGTTTCACCAATCACAACGCCCATACCATGATCAATAAAAAATCTTTTTCCAATTGTTGCGCCTGGATGAATTTCTATCCCGGTTAAAAATCTTGCAATTTGACTTAAAAAACGTGCAATCATCTTTAAATGAATTTTCCATAAAAAATGATTAATACGATAAAAGAACATCGCATGCAATCCAGGATAATTCAAAATCACATTCAATCGATTACGAGCTGCCGGATCCAATTCTAGAATTTTCGTTATTAATGATTTTTCCAATTCACTCACCTCTTATTCTATATACCATAAAGACATGAAACAGAAATGAGAAGAAATCATCTTTAACATCTTCTCATTTAATAATATTCATATATTAATCTATGAAATCATTGATTAAATGCTTTGGACTCAGCCTATTTCTTTAGTTAAAAGCAAAAATTTTCTGTGAAAAAGCATAACCAATCGTAATCACTTTCTTACCAATCTTACTATCCATTTCCATCATTGAACCTAAAAACGTATGCTTTACCGCTTTATACAAATCAGGATTTTTATTCTTCAAATAACTCCATAATTCATTTTTCTTAGCCAAATGTTCCTCAGTTCCAGATTTAATTAATAAAACTGTAGAAACTGTTGTAATCATTGTTAAATATTTAACCATGTAATTACGTAATTTACGACTTCTAATCTTCATTACATCACAACAATCAATCATCATTTTATTCACTTTAATCTGTTGATCAATACGTGAAATCATAATTTTTTCATTTACTGATTGATCCTCTCTACCAATATAATAACGATATAAATCAACATTAATATAATAAAGTGTATTGACAAATGGTAATGGTTCATAAACAAACAGATTATCTACATAAAAAGTATGTTGAGGTAATTGTAAATTACAATTTCTTAAAAGTTGTGTACGATAAATAACACTATGCATCAATAAATTTTGTTGTGGATAGAAATGTTTAATATCATACCATCGAAAAATTCTATTCTGTGGTAAAGCATTTGTATATTTAATAACACTTGATTTGTTCTCACTTGGTTTTTCATATACATAATTTGCGATTAACATATCTACATCTTCATCTTTTTGGTGTAAACTTTTGATTGTTTCTAGAACCTTTACTAAAGCTGATTGATCAAACCAATCATCACTATCTAAAACCTTAAAATATAACCCTGTTGCATGAGCTAAACCAGTATTAACTGCTTGCCCATGACCACCATTTTCTTGATGAACACAACGTATTGTTTCAGGATATTTTTGAGCATACTCATCTCCAATTTGACCAGTCTGATCTTTTGATCCATCATCAACAATAATAATTTCAACATCTTCTTTAAGAATCAAACATGATTCAATGGCTTTCGCCATATATTCCTGTGAATTATAACAAGGAATTGCAATACTTAGATATTTCATATATTCCTCCATTCCCGTCCGTCTTTGTCAATCGGACACAAACATTTTATTAAAATCACTTCCTCCAATCGTTTTTGTAGTATCCTATAAAAAAGGTGGTACACTACAGAGCACGTGGAGATGAGTAGGCAATTCTACTCTATATAGAATATCCTGAATATATAATCAGAAATCGGAGTTGAGATGACTCAGTTTGAAACAGATAAACAACTATGCTGCTGGACCGGAGTTTCTCCTGCTCATAATAAAAGTGCCGAACAGTATCTTAAACCAGTATTAGTACAATGTGCATTGGTAGCCATCAAAAGTTATTTTGGTCAAAAGTATACAAGGGCCAAGAAAAGAAGAGGACACAAGAAAGCAATCATCACTATCGCAAGAATGATACTTGTCAGTATTTATCACATGATTCCTACTGGAGAAAAGTTCAATCCTTCGGACTATGAATCATTTAAGAATCCAAAGACACAAAAAGAAAAGAACAATTATACAGTTGAGACAGCACTAGAGTTTCTAAAATCACAAGGAATTGGCATATCATCAATTCAAGATATTCCTCAATAATATTCTGTTTTTTCTAAATAAAACCGAACTTGTTTTTAAGATCATTTTTTGTATGTTTTTACTCACGATCGGGCTCAATTATTTTTCACACTTGCCTCCTACAACTGTTTTGCTAAAGAAAGTGCTTCTTCAACAATACCATCAATATTATAATAGCGATATTGCGCCAAGCGACCTAACAAATGAAATTGTTGAAATGGTTTTACATAATCAACATAACGTTGATGCATCGCTTGATTTTCATTATTCAAAATAGCATAATAAGGAACTTGATTTTGATTTTTATACATTTGCGGATATTCCTTCATAATGGTTGTTCCATGAATATCCTGACCTGTCATATGTTTAAATTCAGTAATACGTGTATAGTCTTCACTAACCGTATAATTGACAACTGCATGTCCTTGATAATCATCTTGATCATAATGTTCAAAAACAAAACGCAAAGAACGATATGGCAATTGTCCTAAACAATGATCAAAGAAATCATCAATTGCTCCTGTAAAAATAATTTGACCTTCAAAAACTTGTCCTTGATAAAGAACCTTTTGATGCTCAAAATCAAAAGACAAAACATCTTTAGCATCAACCCCTAATTCAATATCAATATTTTCATGATCTAACATTCTTTCAAACAACTTCGTATATCCCTCTTTTGGCATACCTTGATATGTATCTTGAAAATAACGATTATCATATGAAATCAATACCGGTACCCTTGCTGTTACACTTTGATCCACTTCTTCAGGCTTTTGACTCCATTGTTTCATAGTATATTTTAAGAAAATATTTTCGTAAACATATTGTGCCACTTTCTGAATTCCTTTAGAATGACTTTTCTTTAATTCTAAAATAGGAACTCTCGCATTTTCACCATATGTTTCAATCAATTCTTGCTTTAATTGATTTCCTTTTTCCTTACCAAAAACAATCTCTAAAGTATTTAAATTAAAAGGAATCGGAATAATCTTTCCATACACATTTCCAACCACTTCATGACGATAATCATACCACTTCGTAAAACGTGATAAAAACTCATATACTTCCTGATTATTCGTATGAAAAATATGAGGCCCATAACGATGAATCAACACCCCATGCTCATCATATTCATCATAACAATTTCCACCAATATGATCTCTTTTCTCAATTAATTTAATACGCTGCCCCTTTTCAGCCAATACATGGGCTACAACACTACCTGCAAAACCACTACCAATAATTAAAGTATCCACTCTCTCACCTCTAGTCCTTATCATAACACAAATATTTCTTCTTGAATATATTTTTCATCTAATAAAAAGTCTATTGATATAATCCAACATGATTCGCCTTAGCTTCTTCATTTGCTTTTATAATTTGTTCTTTATATTTATAGTCATAACCATAATCGTAAAACTTTTTTACATAACCATCTCTAGCAATCTTTTCTTGCAACAATTCACCATCCACAAATATCCACCATAATGCTCGCTCATACTTATCATAATGATCACCATCAGCATTAAACTCTACTTCTATCGTTGTTGCATTTTCTAATTGCTGTTGGCTATACAGACTAGCCTCTTTGCCAAGATATTCTTGTTGATAAGTCGACTCCGGCGTATCGATATAAAGAAAACGCGATTTCACTTTTTCACCATCCCATATAAACCAAGCCGTATCCCCATCTACACAATGATCCAAAGTAACAAGAAAACGTTCAACATGGTTATCAAAATAGCTATGATAAATACACTCTCCAGCAATCAAAATAACTATACTGATTATGACAATAACCTTCTTTTTCCATTTGCTTGTCTTCATCATTATACCTCGATACATTATTATACATGAATTTCCCACTTGTTACAAATTATAAAGAAAAAAAGATGAAACCCATCTTTACTTCTTTGAATCCAATAATTTTATATATTCATTTTCATGAATAATTTTCAAATCCTGACCTTGTTTAATCAACTGCAAGGCCTTCTTTACCTTTTTATTTTCTTTCCCAAATCTTACCTTATGATAACCTTTTTCACCAATAACCAAATAATTAGTTTGCGTACTCACTTGATGCGTTGGCAAAGCACTCACTGCTTTCGCTTTTTCTTCCAATATTTCTTTAGGCATTGACAATTTCCCAGTAAAACAAATCGATTGATGGTAAAGTGCTGTTTCTTTACGATGAACCATTTCTAATAATTGTGGTGCCATTTCAGCTGAAATAATATTTCGATAATAGTTATGTTTCATTTCTCCGAATTCTAAATTAAACTGTTCATGTAACTCTGTTAAAGTCTCAACATTTTCATGTTCCATCATCGCTAGTAAAATAGCACTGCATGCTTTGGCATCTTCCAAAGCATGATGGGCCTGAAATTCAAATCCAATCATAATCGACAAATCTTTCACATTATATTTATTTGACTCTGGATAAACCAAATGAGCTAAAACATTTGTACAAGACATATATAAATGTGGATAATCAATATGATGTTGCTTTAAAACACTCCTTAAATGCATCATATCTCCTTGAATATCATGCGAAACAACAACTGTCTCCTGAAAATAATGAGCAATGTCTTCCCACACTTCAAGAAAAGTTCTCTCTTTCATTAATGTTTGAGGTTTGATTTTATGAACCTTATAACAATATGCATCAAAACTTAAATTACGTGGTTTAATCAATGAATAATAAGTCGATTCTACTTTTTGATCTATTAATTCTACAATCCCAATTGCACAAATACTTGCCGGATCAGTATTTAAAACTTCAATATCAAAAACAATAATTCTTTCACTCACGCTAGGCCAACCGCCTTTTTTGCTAACAAATCCACCTTTTCATTATAATAATCACCACTATGAGCCAAAACTTTTACAAAGGAAATTGAGATCTTTTTTTGACTTTCTTGAACAAAGTGCTGATAAGCTTGTGTTCCACTCTTATTAGCTTTCCACTGTCCTGTTGCCCATCTTTCTATTCCTTCATAATCATAATAAATATGTAAAGAGGTATAACCATGTTCAATTGCATAACATATCGCTTTCTCACTACCAATAATTTCACCAGCCACATTACGCATCATAACATAATTTTCATCGTTTCCTTTTCCAGTGATTTGGATAATTTCCTTTTGTCCTTCTAATAAAATACACCCATAGCCATATTCTTTAGTTTTGACATTATAACTGCCATCAACATAAGCAAGTAAACAATTTATATCCTCTTCTTCTTTTTTTTCGTCACTAAGAAAACGTTGAGCATCTTTTTCACTCACAAAAGATTTAAAAATCGCACCCTTATATCCTTTTACTTGTGCTTCACATTCTGGCCAAGTATAAAAAATCCCTGTCTGCCTTCCTTTTTTTACTGCATAAAATTTACTCATAAAAAACCTCCATTTCACATTATATAGATAAATCATTCATTTGGCTAGTCTAAAAAAACAATTATATTGAGCTAAAATACAAATATTGATATAATAGGTGTGATAAAAGAGAGGTTAAGAAAGATGAAAGTAGAGAATAGATTTTTAAAATATATTAGTTTTCCAACACAATCCAATCCTTATTCAACAACAACTCCTTCAACTGAGAATCAAAAAGAATTAGCTGAATTTTTGATTGAAGAAATGCGCATATTAGGATTAGAAAATGTTTATTTAAGTGAATTTGGTGTTGTCTATGGAACCATTCCATCAAATAATCAACATCAAGGTGATGTTATTGGTCTAATTGCACATATTGATACTTCTCCTGATGCAAGCGGAGAAAATATTAAACCCCAGATTATTCGTCATTATGATGGTGGAAAAATCATCTTAAACGATGATATGGTCTTAGATCCTGAAGAATTCTCTGATTTAAAAAATTTGAAAGGACATGATTTAATTACAACTGATGGTACAACTTTATTAGGTGGTGATGATAAAGCAGGTATTGCGATCATTATGAGTATGGCTGAATATTTATTCAAACATCCAGAATTTAAGCATAATGATATTCTGATTGCTTTTACTCCAGATGAAGAAGTAGGGCGTGGTACTGAACATTTTGATTTAGAGCACTTTTATGCTGATTATGCCTATACAATTGATGGTGGTGATATTAATGAATTATGTTTTGAAAATTTCAACGCTTATCAAGTTCTTGTTGACATTACTGGAAGAAGTATTCATCCTGGTAGTGCTAAAAACAGAATGATTAATTCTTTAAGTGTAGGAATGGAATTTGATCAAATGTTGCCTAAACAAAAGAAACCTGAATATACTGAAGGATATGAAGGATTCCATCATTTAACAAATATGCATGGAACATGTGAAAAAACACATATGGAATATATTGTGAGAGATCATGATTTCATGGAACTAAAGAAACAATTAAATGATTTTACTCGTATCCAAGCTTATTTGAATAGCTATTATGGATATGAGCTAGTTGATGTTCATATGCGTGAACAATATTTAAATATGGTTGATGTTATGAAAGATCATTCTCATATTATTGAACAAGTTGAATTAGCAATGGAAGATGTCGGATTATTACCACGTATTGTTCCTATTCGCGGTGGTACAGATGGAGCTCATTTATCATTTCAAGGATTACCTTGCCCTAATTTAGGAACAGGTGACTTTAATTGTCATGGACCTTATGAATATGTGTCAATTACTATGATGAAAAAAGGTGTTGAATTATTATTACGACTAATCAGAAATAATGTGAATACAACCCTAAAATAAAGGATGTGTTATTATGCGTTGCTTATTTATTATTAATCCTAGTTCTGGAACAAAAACGATGCAAAAAAAATTAGATCGTCTTATTGGTCAAATGATTCTCCAAGATGTTGCTCATTCAATAGATGTGTTTTATACCCAAAAGAAAGATGATGCTTATCAACACTGTCTATCTTTAACAGATAATGATTATGATTTTATAGTAAGTGTTGGTGGTGATGGAACCGTTAATGAAATTATTAGTGGTATGGTTGAAAGACATTTACAAACACCACTTGCGATATTACCCGGAGGAACTGTTAATGATTTTGCAAATCATTTAAAGCTTCCTCATCATACTCAAGATTTTATTCATATGCTGAAAAATATGCATGCAATTAAAGTCGATATTGGAAAAGTCAATCAGCAATATTTTGCTAATGTGATTGCTGGTGGAATGTTTAGTGATATTAGTTTTCAAGTTACAAAAACTGAAAAAGAACATTTTGGTCCTCTTGCTTACTATATTAATGGTATTAGACAATTACCCGTTCAATTGTCTACCCATTTACATTTAAAAGTTAAAACTGAAAAAGAAGAATTCGAAGAAGATGCTCGTCTTTTTATGGTGACAAACACATCACAAGTTGGTGGTTTTAAAGGAATTACACCCTTTGCAAATGTGCAAGATGGACAATTAGATTTACTGATTATTAAAAAATGTTCCCCAGCAGATATGATTACAATTCTTAAAGATTATACATTCAATAATCATGAAAACAATCCTTACATTCACTATATCCAAGCAAAAGAAATGACAATTCATTGTGATGAAGATATCATTTATGATATTGATGGAGAAGAAGGTACAACTTTACCAATTCAAATAAGCGTTGTAAATCAAGCACTTAATATTATTGTACCTACTCAAGAATAAAAGGGCACATCGAGTGCCTTTTATTGATATGGATTTTTTGGAATAATAATAGCCCCGATAAAATAAGCAATCAACCCTGCTCCCCATCCAAGAATAAGAAAAACAGCAATCAATCTGACAATCGTAGGGTCAATATCAAAATATTCAGCAATACCTCCACATACCCCACAAATAATAACATCATAACATCTCTTCTTGATCTATAAAGTCTCTTCATTTAATTTCCCTCCTTTTCGATTCTAACATGACCTAATCCACAATGGACATCAATATTCTTTAATCCTCTTTCAATAAAGTCTTGACTACTAAGCCCAGTATAACTCTTTTCGCCAATTTCTACCTGTCCTAATCCAACATCTACACTTTGATTATATGCCATTTCATCCGTCATGACAGTTATATAGACATCACCTAATCCCAAATCAATCTCAATAGATTCTTTAAAATCCAATTGATAAACACTTGTTTGAGCCAAACCAGCATCTAAATCAAGACTATCACAAAGCAAATCATTGACAGTCAATTGACCAGCAGAAGTATCAATATGAACTTCATTAGCCTTCAAATCATTGATTGTTGTCTGACCAAGTGATGTATTCAAATCAACGAATTTAAAAAGATAATCTTCTGGAACATAAATAGCAATATACGCTTTATAATCAGAACGATAGCGCCAATAAAATGGTTGATCTATCACCAATGTATTATTATCTTGATAAACATCAAAACCATCATAAACATTGCTGACATTCACTTGAATTTGAGTCAAATCACTTTGTTGATAGATATGAATATCAGCATAATGCACATCAACAGATAAATTATCAATATCTTCACCTATAAAAATTATATCATTTGTTGCTTTTGGATTCCAATATGTATCTTGAAGATGAGAAAAAAAGTATAATTCATTCAATCCTCCTAACACTATTCCTCCACTCATTAATGCCAACCCTATAAACATACAAATTAATACTTTATATCGTACTTTCATCTTCAAGCACCTCTAGGATGAAAGATTTTCGCAAGTACTTCCACAATTGTATGAAATATTGAAAAAAGACAATCAACATAGAACCAACTCGCCACTTTTTTTTATATTATTCCGATACCAATCAAAAAGCTACCAATCCCCATATATATATAAGTCCTGCGCCCGGAATTGTAAACAACTGCACTATTCCCAATACAATCATTACAATTGCTCCAGCATATATAGCAAAAGTCAAAATCCAAAAGCCAAAAACAGCACACAAAACAACCGCAACAATTGAAAAACCTACACCAAAAACGCCACTCATCAATCCTAAAATAGAAAATGAACTGGGAATACAAGCTATTATAATTAATATATTGCAATAATCAAACGATCCCTCGTATCCATTTCCTGCCATTTCTTTTTAATAGAATTGATAAATTCAGAGTTTTGATGAGTTTTTTTATGATTCTTGACATCCACTACTTCATAATCATCATCATAGACATCACTTGAAAAACCTTCATTACTCACATGAATACGTTCTTGAAATTGTCCAGAAATATCATCTTTAATCATTGCTGCAACACGTGCCGGACTTCCTAACTCATTAATAATTCTCTATTCATTTTCTAAACCTGCTTCATCAAAATAATTCTCATAAAACAAAAGTGCTTCTTTTCTTTCATCTTCATTAATATCCTGAAGCAAAAAAGCCAATTCTTGCATAAATTCCTTTCTAGTCATTATATGATCCCCCATCAAATAATTTATTTATTTTTAAAGTATATTCATACCATTCTTGCTTGTACATATTTAATTGCGCATACCCGACTGACGTTATCTTATAATACCGTCTATTTCGACCATTATATTCACAATCATACGTTTCTAAGCACCCATCCTTCAACAGTCTTCTCAAAACGGGATACAATGTTGATTCACTGACACTAATCACTTTTTGAACATCTTGCGTAATCTTATAACCATAAGTCCCTTCCTTCTCTCTAGACACAACAGATAATACAACAGCATCCAATAAAGCTGCACCTGTATTAAATATCATGTGATCACCTTCTTTTCATAGAATACTATATGACATATAATATTATATGTCAATAATAGATAATAAAATAGTAAAAAAGGGACAAAATAAATTTTGTCCACTGGG
>CAYSWW010000060.1:0-11021 GCA_964434915.1 uncultured Coprobacillus sp. | reverse complement strand
AGTCACCACAAGTTATTTTGCAGCGACTCTAAACCCACAGTTATTTTAAATAGTCGAAGAATAGAGAATAGAGAAATCTATTCTTTTTCTTTACAAATAAAGAGAGATGTGATAATATGTTGTTCGTATCCGAACAAATAGGAAGTGAGAATATGTATCGTGACCCAATCGGACATCGTATTAAAACATTAAATAATTTAATTAAACGTGCAATGGATCGTTTTTTAGGACCATATCTAGATAGAGCAACGCTTATGCATATATGGATTATTGGTTTTTTGCAAGATCGAGAGGATTTGGGATTAGAGACTTTTCAAAAGGATATTGAAAATGAATTTTCTATTAATCGTTCAACGACTTCTGAAATGTTGAAGTTGATGAGTAAAAAAGGAATGATTGAAAGAGTTCCAGTTTCATATGATGCACGTCTGAAAAAAATTGTTTTATCAAAGCAAAGCAAGCAATTTAATGAAAAAATAGAAATGCAAATGAAAATCATGTATGATATTTTTGTTCAGACATTAACTCAAGATGAAATTAATGAGTTTATGCGGATTTCTGATAAACTCATTGATAATGTAAAAGAATGTTTAGAAAGGACTTAATAAAAATGGTTCGGAGACAAAACAATTTAGTGGAAAGGATGATTTTATGCTGAAAACTTTATTCAAACAAATTAAAGAGTACAAAAAGACTTCTTTAATGACAATTACCTTTGTTGTTATTGAAGTTATTCTTGAAATTATGATTCCATTCATGATGGCAAGAATTATCGATAATGGCATTCAAGCAGGAAATATGAATGCTGTCGTTTTCAATGGTATTATTATGTTTTGTATTACTATTGGAACTTTATCAACTGGTTTTTTGGCAGGAAAGTATGCTGCTATGTCATCAACTGGATTTGCAGCCAATCTAAGAGATGCTATGTATACTCATATTCAGACTTATTCATTCTCGAATATTGATAAGTATAGTACTGCTGGGC
The DNA here is from genome assembly GCA_964434915.1 of uncultured Coprobacillus sp. Lineage (GTDB taxonomy): Bacteria > Bacillota_I > Bacilli_A > Erysipelotrichales > Coprobacillaceae > CAYSWW01. The sequence continues at coordinate 10,033 of CAYSWW010000060.1, read as the reverse complement.
TTGTAACACGTTTGACAACTGATGTTACAAATGTTCAAAATGCTTATCAAATGATTATTCGTATGTGTATTCGTTCACCAATGAATTTAATTTGTGCAATGGTTATGGCATTTATGATAGATTATGAATTGAGTATGATCTTTGTGGGAGCAATTTGTTTCCTTTTGGTTGTTTTGATTACAATTATGGTTTTAGCTACTAAGTATTTTAATCAAGGGTTCCCAAAATATGATGATTTAAATGAAAGTGTTCAAGAAAATGTTGTTGGAATTCGTGTTGTGAAATCATTTGTTAGAGAAGATTTTGAAAATAAAAAGTTTAAAAAAGCTGCTGATAATATTTATAAGATCTTTGTGAAGGCAGAAAGTGTTTTAGCTTTCAATAACCCGGCAATGATGTTTTCTGTTTATTCTTGTATAATCTTATTATCATGGTTTGGAGCACAAAGCGTTGTTGGAGGAAATTTAACAACTGGACAATTAACAAGCTTGTTTAGTTATGTTATGAATATTTTGATGTCATTGATGATGTTATCTATGGCCTTTGTTATGATTACAATGTCTATTGCTTCTGCTAGACGTATTGCTGAAGTTATTAATGAACAATCTGATTTAGTTTCTCCAGAGAATGCTTTATATGATATTGAAAATGGTCAAATTGATTTTAATCATGTAACTTTCTCTTATAAACATGGTACAGGAGAACCAGTCTTAAGGGATATTAATTTGCACATTCATAGTGGTGAAACGATTGGTATTATTGGTGGTACTGGAAGTGCTAAGAGTAGTTTGGTCAATTTGATTAGCCGCCTTTATGATGTTGATGAAGGTAGTGTCTGTGTCGGTGGTAAGGATGTTAAAAAATATGATTTAGTGACTTTGAGAGATCAAGTTGCGGTAGTATTACAAAATAATGTCTTATTTTCTGGTTCGATTTTAGATAACTTAAGATGGGGTAAAGAAGATGCCACATTAGAAGAATGTCAGGAAGTATGTCGTTTGGCTTGTGCAGATGACTTTATTCAAGAGTTTCCTAATGGATATGAAACTTATATTGAACAAGGTGGAACAAATGTTTCTGGTGGACAAAAACAACGTTTATGTATTGCTAGAGCTTTATTAAAGAAACCAAAGATTTTGATTTTAGATGATTCTACGAGTGCTGTTGATACAGCAACAGATGCAAGTATTCAAAAATCATTTGAAGAAAAGATTCCTGATACAACAAAAATTATTATTTCACAACGTATTTCTTCTGTTCAGAATGCGGATCGTATTATTGTATTGAATGATGGTATGATTGATGGCTTTGATAATCACGAAGGATTATTGAAGACAAATGAAATCTATCAATCAATTTATGAGACTCAGATGAAAGGAAAGGAGGAAGCCTAATGGAAAAGAAACAAAATGTTATGATGAGACTTTTCAAAAGGATAATTAAACATTATGGTATTCAATGTTTGATTGTTTTGATTTGTATTATTGGTCAATCAGTATGTACTGTTCAAGGAACATTATTTATGCAAACATTGATTGACGATTATATTCTTCCATTAATTGGAAGTACTTCACCTGATTTTTCAGGTTTAGCACGTGCGTTGTCACGTATGGCTGGCTTTTTTGCATTAGGAGTTATTTTCTCTTATTTATATCAGCGTATTATGGTTACTGTTACGCAAGGATTTTTAAGAATTTTAAGGGTAGAAATGTTTGAGCATATGGAATCTTTGCCAATTCGTTATTTTGATACGCATACACATGGAAATATTATGTCTATCTATACGAATGATATTGATACATTAAGACAGTTGATTAGTCAATCTGTGCCTCAATTCATTTCTAGTTTGATTACAATTATTACTGTTTTTGTTTCAATGTTAACAATTAGTCTTCCTTTAACAGGATTAAGTTTAGTCATGTTATGTATTATCTTGTTTATTTCTCGAAGAGTTGGAGGATTCTCTGCACGTTATTTCGTTAAACAACAGGTTAAGCTAGGGGAAGTTAATGGTTATATTGAAGAGATGATGTCTGGACAAAAAGTGGTTAAGGTCTTTAACCATGAAGAAAAAGCTATTCAAGATTTTAGAAAAATTAATGAAGACTTAAGAGAAATAGCTTTCCAAGCTAATAAATATGCCAATGTTTTGATGCCGGTTACAATCCAAACTGGAAATATGTCTTATATTTTATGTGCTATCGTTGGAGCAATCATGGCTTTATCTGGTAACTTTCATTTAACAATTGGACAATTAGTTTCATTCATGACTTTGAATAGAAACTTTAATAACCCAATTGGACAAGTGTCTATGCAGATGAACTCTATTGCGATGGCTCAAGCCGGAGCAACAAGAATTTTTGATTTGTTAGATCAAGAAAGTGAAAATGATCAAGGTGTTGTCACTTTATGTCGTGTTGAATATGTTGATGGTCAAATGGTCGAAACAAAGAAGAGAACCGGACATTGGGCATGGCGTCATCCTCGTCCTGATGGAACTGTTGAATTAGTAAAGATGGAAGGAAGTCTTCGTTTAGAAGGTGTCGATTTTGGTTATGTTGATGATAAGATTGTTTTACATGGTATTGATGTTTTTGCTAATCCTGGTGAAAAGATTGCTTTTGTTGGAGCAACAGGTGCTGGAAAAACAACAATTACGAATTTGATCAATCGTTTCTATGATATTCAAAAAGGAACAATTACTTATGATGGTATTAATATTAAGTTAATTAAGAAATCGGATTTAAGAAGATCATTAGGTGTTGTATTACAAGATACTCACTTATTTACTGGAACAGTTATGGATAATATTCGTTATGGACGTCTAGATGCGACAGATGAAGAATGTATCGAAGCTGCTAAATTAGCGAACGCTGATAGTTTTATTCGTCATTTACCTGATAGTTATCAAACCATGTTAACTGGTGATGGAGCAAATCTTTCACAAGGACAAAGACAGTTATTGGCAATTGCCAGAGCTGCGGTTGCTAATCCACCAGCATTGATCTTAGATGAAGCGACATCATCTATCGATTCTCGTACTGAAAAATTAGTTCAAGATGGTATGGATCACTTAATGGCAGGACGTACTACATTTGTTATTGCACATAGATTATCAACAATTAAGAATAGTAATTGTATTATGGTATTAGATCATGGACATATTATTGAACGTGGTAATCATGAATCATTAATGAAAGAAAAAGGAAAATATTATCAATTATATACTGGTATGATTGAAATGGATTAAAAAGAGCATAAGAGTTGAAGTGTTGGAAGGTCTGTGATAGACTTTGAATAAATTAACGAAGATGTATTATACTATAACAGAAAGGATGAAAACATATGTCAAATGTATTACATGTTAACAGCAATGAATTTCAATCAACGATTACAAACAACGAAGTTGTATTTGTAGATTTCTTTGCCAATTGGTGTGGACCTTGTAAAATGTTAGCTCCTAGTGTTGAAAAGCTTGCAGATGAGCATCCTGAAGTCAAGGTTGTAAAAGTAGATGTTGATGCTTCACCTGATCTTGCTATGCAATATCAAGTTCAATCTATTCCAACATTAATCACTTTTAAAAAAGGACAACCAGTTGCTCGTGAACTTGGCTTCATGTCTTATGAAAAACTAGAAGACATGATTAAATAAGAAAAGATGGAAATTGTTCCATCTTTTTTTGTGGAAAAGTTATACACAATTGTGCATAACTTGTATCATAGAATTTACACTTTTTATTATTTATTGACAAACAGAAGAAAAATCATCATAATACAAATAGATTAAAATTGGAGGGAAATAGTATGAATCAGATATTTTTATCATTACTTAAGGATGCGAGACTTAACCAAAAAACCAAACCTCTTTTGGTTCATTATGATGAATTATTTCAACTTTCATCTCAACATCAAGTCATTCCTTTCATATATAATCAAATATATTCTTTTCCTGATTTTCCTACTGAATTAAAAGAATATTGGAAAAGATTAGCTTTAAAAGAAAATGCTATTCAAGTTATCAAAACAGATAAATTTTTAAAGGTTTATGCTCAATTTTTAAAACATGATCTTAAGGTTGTTGTTGTGAAAGGATTGATTTGTCGTTCTTTATATCCACAACCTGATAATAGACCTTCTAATGATGAAGATTTGTATGTGGAAAAAGAAGCTTTTGAAAAGACTTCGGCTATTCTTTTACAAGAAGGGTTTCAAATTATTGAATCAGGGGATGATGTTACGACTTTTATGAATCCTGTTTGTGGGTTGACGATTGAATTACATATGGTTTTATTTTCTAAAGAATCAAAAGCATATGGTCAATATCAAGATTTGTTTGATGATGCTTTTGATCATTTGGTCATACATACAATAGCAAATACTGAAATTTATTCTTTGTCTTATGATTTGCATTTGTTATTTTTGATTATGCATTTTGTAAAGCATTTTTTACATGGTGGAGTAGGTATTAGACAAGTGATGGATATTGTGATGTATAGTGAAACTTATGGAGATAAGATTGATTGGCCAAGCATTTATCAAGCTCTAGCTAATCAAAATGTTTTAACTTTAATAGAAAATGTTTTTGCTTTAGCGCATCAATATCTTGCTTTTGATTATGAAAAGATTGTTTTGCCTCAAGATTATCAAGAAGATTTATATGATTATCAAGATTTATTGGATGATATACTAGATGCTGGTATTTTTGGTAAGTCTTCTGCAGAAAGATTGCATTCTTCAACGATTACTTTAAATGCGACAGTATCTGGAAGAACATCGATTATCAAAAGTGTTTTCCCTCGTGCCAAAGATATTTCTGGTAGATATCCTTATTTAAAAAAATATCCTTTTTTGCTACCAATAGCTTGGTTTCATCGTTTGTTTCATTATCTAACAAATAAGAAAGATGGAAATAAACAAAAGACAATTGAAATTGGCGTTCATAGGGTTGAGTTATTAAAGAAATATGGAGTGATAAAATAAGGGAGATAATATGGAAAAAGTATGCATTAGAGAGGTTGATATACATCAATATTTACCGGTTTTAATAGATATTATTAAAACTGGTAAAGATGTGAATTTATTGGTATCAGGAAGTTCTATGAGTCCTTTTTTATGTCATCATAGAGATACGATTGTGATTTCTAAGCCGGATGGAGTTTTCTTTAGAGGAGAGATGGTCTTTTATATAAGAAATAGTGGACAATATGTGATGCATCGTATTCATCATATTGATAAGCAAGGAAATTTGTTTATTGTTGGGGATGCTCAAACTAAGATAGAAGGACCAATTTTACCTTCACAGGTATTTGGGGTGATACATAAAGTTATTAGAAAAGGGAAACTTATTCAAAAAGATGATTTCTGGTGGGATTTCTTTGAGAAGGTTTGGATTCGAATCGTTCCGTTGAGACCTTTTATTGTCAAATTGTATGGTTTTATAAAACGTTAGCACGATCTTGTGCTAATTTTTTTAAAAATTTTTTAAAAGCCCCCAAAAAACTCAACAGATCTGTCGTAATTATATAGTGAAAAGAAGGAGGACTGAAGCATGAATAAATTAATTAAATTAGCTATGACAGGTTTATTATCAATTGGAGGTATTGGTGCTGTTTCAGCTGCATCTCAATCAGTAACAACTTCTGATACAGAAGAGAGTATTACTATTACAGTAACACCTAATGAAACAGAAACATCAGCAATTGATGCCGCAAGAACAACTGCTTTGACTCAGGTTCAGGGAACTGTTCAATTTGAATATGAAGATGATGATGAATATATTTTCTTCATTGAAGCAGACGGTTATCTTTATGAAGTAGAAATCGATAAGAAAGATGGAATGATTCATGATATTGATAAGACTTCAATGACCAACTCAATTTCTGTCAGTGAAGCTCAGGCAATTGCTTTGGCTCAGGTCGATGGAACAATTACGGAATTTGAAGTTGATGATGACGAATACGAAATCAAAGTTGTCAAAGATTCAACAACTTATAAATTCAAGATTGATCGAGCTACAGGAACGATCTTGGATTCTGATACAAAGACAAAGAAGAGTACAACTACTAGCACAAATAGCTCATCAAATACAACTGATTCATCTACAATAACAGGTTCTTCAAGTACAACAACTTCTACGAAAACATCTTCAACACAAATTACTTTGGAAGAAGCAAAAAGTATTGCATTAAAAAAAGTTAATGGTACAATAAAAATTACAGAAACAGATGATGATGAATATACGATCATCATTGAAAAAGATAAATACATTTATGAAATTGAAATCAACAGATATACAGGGAAAATAGAAGATGTTGATAAAGAAGTCATTTCTACTTCTGCCTCACAGAAAAAAATCAGTGGAGAAGAAGCTAAGGAAATAGCCTTGAATGAAGTCAATGGAACAATCAAGGACGTTGATTATGACTATGGGACAATAAGTTCGAGATTACAGTCAGAACAACAGATGGCAACAAATACGAAGTGGAAGTAGATGCTGGAACAGGTACAATAATTTCTGTAGAAAAGGATGATTAGTTGTGGAAGAAGATATCTTAAAGATCAGAGAAGACGAATATACAAGAAACAGGTTTATTGAAAGATATAAACCTTTTATCGCAAAATATGCTTCGAGCCTGTCTCATAGATATCTTCAATATGGAGAAAGCGAAGAATTATCAATCGCTATGCTGGCCTTCAATGAAAGCATTGACAGATACAATGGAGAAGGAATCTTCTTTGAATTTTCAAAGCAGGTGATGAAAAGTCGTTTATATGATTATTTCAAGTCGAGAGCTTATAAGGAATCAAAACAACAATATTCAATAGACGAGGAAGAAAAGGGAAATTACTATCTGAGTCTGACTTCGCAAAGTATCTATCAGGAGGACCAGCGCCAGGAATATTTAAAGGAAGAAATAGAGGAACTGAAAAAGATACTGGGAGATTATCAGATAGATATTATAGAATTATATGAATGCAGACCCAAGCACCTAATAAGTCGGAAGCATATACATTCATTGATCAAAGAGATCATGGGACACGATGAAATCGTGTCACTGATCATAGATCAGGGGAAACTGCCTATCAGAAAGATCATGAGTATATATAAGACAACAGAGAAGAAGATTGCACCGTATCGGAAATATATCATTTGTGTAATCATCATATTATCTGGACAGTTCGAATTATTGCAAGCATATATGCCTAATGAGGTGATAAGAAAATGAAAAAAGGTGTCATAATAGAATTAAGAGACAAATATGCATATGTATTGTCTCATAATGGGAAGATAAAAAAAATAAAAAGAGAATATTATCATGAAGTTGGGCAGGATATACAGATACCATTTATTACAATGAAAAGAGTCGTACCAGTTGTTGCAGTAGCATGTTCGTTAATCATAGGAATTGTGATCAATTCATTTCGACAAGGAGCTATACAGGAGGTACAGGCAATGAGTTATCTGTCATTGAGTGTCAATCCAGGGATTGTATTAAAGGTTGATGCAAATGACCAGATAGTGGCTGTATCCTATACGAACCAGGAAGGTAAGGAAATCACAAGCGAGATAGACTTTATCAATAAAAGCTTGGAAGATTCAGTCATCATCTTTATAGATTATTGTTTTGAAAATGGATATTTTGAAAACAATAACCAGATAGATATCAATGTAATCAGTGATGATGAGGAAAGAATCACGAAGATAGAAAGTCAGGTACAGACACTGATAGAAAACTATTTGAAAGATCATCAGGTAACCATCACAATCCAGATAGATGAAGTGACGACATCGCAGCAAGAGAGTGCAGAGATTCTAGGAATTCCTGATACAAAAGTGAAATTAATTGACTTGATCTTATACTATTATCCAGAACTGGATAAAGAAACGCTGGCGAAGATGAAGGTTGATGATCTGATTGACTATTTGGAAGATGTAGGATATGATGAGGATTTGCTAGATCGATTGGAAGATGAAATAGAAGAGAACGAAAAACATGCTGAAGAAGCAAGTGAAGAGAGTTCTGAATCTTCATCATCAAAGAAGAAAATTAGTGGAGAAGAAGCTAAGAAAATTGCTTTGAATGAAGTGGATGGTCGAGTTGATGATGTCGATTATGAAGACGACGAAAATGTATTTGAAATTTGTATTAAGACAAGTAGTGGTAAAAAATACGAAGTGATAATTGATGCTGGAACAGGAAATGTTTTAAAGGTTGAAGAAGATTAACTTTAAATATTCTAATTTAATTATATATGATTAAGGATTGACTATTATGGAATAGTTGATTCTTTTTTTATGAACTAAATTTTATAAAATTCTTTCATCAGAAAAGTTACATACAATAGTTATGGATGTAATCGGCAGCAAATAAAATATCAATCAGCCAATCAAAACTATAAGTTGTTTGCATCACATATAAGTGTTTTTTCATTGATTTTTCTTTTTTCGATTTATTAATTGAAGAAAATAAGTAATCAATTTCAGATTTCTTTTCATCATTTTGTTCATTTAATGTATTCATCATTTCTTGTTATATTTCTTTCATTTAATTCTTTTTTTGTAGAATTAATTTCTTATTTTAAATCCTTATTTTTTTGACTAAAATATGTATTGAACTGTTCATATGTTCTTTTGTTTGCATTTATTAGAGATGAATGAGAACATAATTTTATATACTCTCTTCATTTTTAGAAAAGTCATTAGCTTTTATAGGTTACATAAAAAATGTTGAAAAAATTAAACATAAAGTTAATAAACTTATCGATATTTTCTTCATATTTTTTGACACCCACTTGAATCATTATAACATATAGAGAATTGAATAAAACTCTAATATTTGCTAAAAACAAACAAAAGAGAAAGATTCATAAAATGAGGCAAATGTCAAGCCAATATAAAAAAAGACGCATATAGTATTTTGAGGGAGGTGAACCAATGGTTAGAGATGGTATTGATGTATCACAATATCAAGGAATCATTGATTGGAATAAAGCTAAAAATCATATTGATTTCGCAATATTACGATGTGGATATGGCCAGGATATTTCTGGACAAGATGACCCAACATTTAAAAGAAATGCTGATGAATGTACAAGATTAGGTATTCCGTTTGGAGTATACTTATATTCTTATGCACAGGATGAAAGAGAAGCTTTATCAGAAGCTAGACATGTCATGAGATTAATAGAGGATTATCAGATGGAATATCCAATCTATTTGGATCTTGAAGACCCAAAGATTAGTAGATTAACAAATGATCAAATTGAAAGAAATTGTCGTGTATGGGCTGATGAATTAGTAAAAAATAACTATTTTCCAGGATTTTATGCATCTTATTATTGGTGGACTACAAAATTAACAGGAAGTTTTTTTACTCGTTATACACGTTGGGTTGCAAGATATGCTGATGTTTTAGGAGCAGAAGGTTTCGATATGTGGCAATACACGGATCATGGTTTTGTTGAAGGTATTAATGCACCTGTAGATAGAAATTATGCTTATCGTGACTTTCCTACTGAAATAATTGCTAATGGATTTAATAATTTTGAAAAGACTATACTAGAAACACCTGCACCAGAATATAAAGTTGGAGATCACGTTACATTTGATCATGTCTTTATTTCTTCAGAAAGTACGATTCCACTCATTCCATATATGAATCATGGAACTATTACTAGAATAGTTGAAAATGCCAGAAATCCTTATTTAATCGGAAATGGTTTAGGATGGGTTAATAAAGAATCTATTACAGGGACTATGCAATATTTATCACATCCGACATATCAGAGAGATTCTTTGGTAGATGCTTTAACGCAAATAGGTGTCGATGCGTCATTTGCTTCGAGAAAAGAAATTGCTAGATTAAATGGAATAATGGATTATACAGGAAGTGCCAAACAAAATTTAGAAATTTTAAGACTACTACAAGAAGGCCGACTCAAACATTAAAAAGATAAGGGCTGTAACGAAATAACTTTTTTAGGCACTCCACAATAACCTGGGGTTTCCAACTTGTGGGGTGTAGAATAAC
>CAYSWW010000059.1:0-11063 GCA_964434915.1 uncultured Coprobacillus sp. | reverse complement strand
TATTTCACTGAAAATATGATTTTGAAAATTAAAAGAGGTTATTGTTGATACATTGCCAAACAAGAAGAGCGATTAATTATGGAACGACGTACGAGTTATTGGGCTATTTGATAAGTACTAAATCGAAAGCTAATGCCCTGCACCCGACCTTTAAACATATAATGTTTTCTTACTTTTTATAAAAACCTCCTATATAGGACTTCAATTATACCATATTTTTTTACCATTATTCATTTATCAAAATAAAAAGCACTACCATTATTAGAAGTGCATTTTGTAACTAATTAAATCTGTGCATTTTCTTTAATACTGACAATACGGCTACAGCTCCAACTAATCCTAATATGCTTAATTCTATAGTAGTATTATCACCTGTTTTTACTGCTGTATTTTGATTGTTTTGAGGAGTTACACTACCTGTAGAATTTTGAGAATTGTCTTCAGTTGTAACTAGATTTTGATTATCACCGCTTGATGTTTGACCAGAATTTTGTCCAGAATCTTCTTGATCAGATTCATTTTGGTCAGAATCTTCAGTTTGTAGATCATTTCTGAAATTAACTGATGCAAAATTCAATTCTTCACGATCTGATAATCCATTACTGAAGATTTCCCCTAAACGGTCTCCAGTTACAACTTCTCCATTTTCAACTATTACTAAACCACCAGCCCATGAAGCATTTGCTGCCAACTGATCTCAAGCATATTGTATTGCTGTTTCAATCTATGATGCATATGCTGAGTTGTTTAAATATCCAGTATGGCCACCAATGATATAATTAATATCGTTATCTTCGATATATTTAACTGACTTTTGAACTCCAGCTAACCATCCATCTAATGATGATAAACCAACTGTTGTTCCTCCTAAATGAACCTGTGCTCCTAAAGTATCACCACTATATAAAATTTTATTAGTTAGATCTACAAGTTGCCCACCACCTGGTGTATGTTCATCAGGTATTTCAACAAATTGGAATTCATGCCCAGCTGCTTCGAATTTTTGTCCGTCAGCAATTTCAACAATCTTATCTTCTCCAAATAGAGTTACTAGATCTACTTCATCTAATTGAGTATGTGCTTCATTTTCTGGCCAATATACTGTTGCAATATCATTTAAGTATTCATCTTGAGCAATTACAGCTAAGTTATTAACATGGTCACCATGATTATGAGTAAAGAAAATCTTTAAAGACTCACAGTCTGGTCCAATGACATCTTTGATTACTTTATTAAGGACGTTTTCACCATAGAAATCAACATCAATCATAAAGGCTTCGGTCTTATCTTCATTAACATAGATAATAGGATTTTCTAAATCTGTGTTTCTTAACATGTATAAATTTCCATTACCAGCAGTAGGAATTTCAATAACAAAGAAGTTTCCATAAGCTCTAGTAATTGGACTTTCATGTTCAGCTCGATCAGCATCAATTTCTTCTTGTGAGAATCCTAATACTAAAGAAGTAATTGAATCATCAGCACCTAAATCATATCCCCACCAACCATGAGAATCGATATGGAATTTAAAAGTTACATTTCCAGCTTCACTAGTAGCAATGACATCAGTTCCACCTACTTCTAGATTTTGGGCAAATGCCTTACTATCATAAACTGAATCCATATCATATTTTAAATTTGTAGATGTATCAAAATTCAAGATTTGATTGATTAGTCCTAATAATTCATTGATATAACTGTTATCAACAACATTACCAACACTATCAGCGACACTATATCCTGGATTAGCATCTAATATTTGTTTAATTTGTAAAACATCAGTATAGTAATTTACCATGTTATAGAAACTAATACCGGCTTCTGACACCCCATTTAAGTATTCAGAATTTAAGTAAACATCTTTTAATTGAACATCACTGAATATCAAAGTTTGATCATTCTCATTTTTAACACCAGTTAAATTTGTCGTATCCAAGTGTTGTTTTAATAAATCTGAAACATGAACATCTTCCTTAGTGCCATCACTTTCATATTTAGGGAAAGTTACTTCACAGATTGCCTGTTCATAATTTCCAGTTACCGTTTCTGTAGCGGCATTTTCAGTATTTGATTGATTATTGTCAATGACTGCTCCCACAGTCCCGTCGGTCTCATTTGCATAGACATTAATAAAATTAGTACTTACTTGACTAAACATTAATGCAAAGGCAATTACTGAGGCGCATATGTTTTTTCCTTTTTTCATCTGTTCCTTTCCTCCTTGCCTATATTATACCACCGATGAAATCGCTTTCTTACTTTTTAAAATCACATTGATTTCTTTTATTGAACCAATTCTTTTATTTTGAAATTTGTCTCAAATTTTGAGACTGAAAAAGCAAAAAAACTAAACCATTATCAGTTTAGTTAGTTTGATACTTATTTCTGGTAAAAGTCTAAATAATATTTATTTTTGATCATATCTAATGTTAGTAGCAAAACTAAATCATCATATTCACTGCTATCAGTTTTCGATAATGCAAAATTTATTTTTAGATTATTTATATGTTCAATATCTTGAGAAAATAAGATAGTATTAGGAAGAAGTTGGCACATTTTTTGGTATTCTGCTTGATGGGTTTCTTGAAAACGACCTGAAATGGAAATAATCATTACAGTATCATCATTATTATTTTCAATTTCTAATGGGGCATAGCTAATATGTTTCATATGGACAGAAACTTTCATAATTAACATATCTTCACAGAATGCCTGAGTCAACATAACCGGAAAAACTGCTCCATAAATATAAATCGATTGAGTTTGGTTGATAATTTTAGCTGTATTACTGACTTTTTCAAATAGTTCTGTTTGATTAATTGAATCAATACTAAGATTTTGAATTTTTTCAAATAATTTTTCAAAAGATATTTTCTCTTGTTTTTCAAACAATTGCAATTTACGGTTTTGATACGTAGACTGTAACTGATATTTAAAATCACTATAACTATTAAATCCTAATAAACGACAATATTTTATTACTGACGAAGTTGAAATAAAACAACGTTTAGCTAATTCTTGCATACTCATATTGTTGATTTCAGCTAAATTATCAATAATAAAATTAGAAAGACTATAGGCAATTCCTTTTTCGATATTATTCTGTGATAAAAGAATAATTAATCCTAAAACTGTATTCACTAAAATCCCTTCTTTTTTAATCTTTTAATCATTTCATCTACTAATAGACTAATCTCTATACGATTGTCATTTTTTGTCTTAATATTTTTGAATCCAAAATATTGCTCACAATTACGATTTCCTAAATAGAAACAATGAAATTTAGCATTTTTTAATCGTTCAAAATTTAATAAATAACTTCTAGTCATCGTCATTTCAAACATGTTTTGAATTCTTAAAGTACTATCGACGACAATTAAAACATCATTATCATTTAAACGATCAATGCGATTATTAACCATCTCCATATCCCATAAATTTAAGGATAAAACAGTAATTCCAGCACGTACTAAAAGATATTTGAGATGATTAAAACAATCTATTTCATCTTGTTTACCATAAAACATTACTTGTTTAGCTTTAATTAAACAATTACATAAATATTTTAATTGGTCACTATTAAATTCAATATTACTATCATAATTACTTGAATAATTATAACCATCACTAACTTCTCGTGAAAGTACTGTAAGCAGTGATTTAAAATTAATAAAACCACCATGACTATAAAAACGATGAATAGAAGCTTTAGATATCCCTGTTTCTTGAATACATTTTTTTAATGTTAGATGTGATAAATCATTTAAATTAGCTAAAAAATATTCGGCTAATATCCGATCAACACTATTGATATCTGAATATTCTGTCAAATTTTGTAATCTTTCTATAGTATACATATTCACCACCTAAAACTTTCTAACCATTAATAAATATGATATCGTTTTACAACAAGATCATATCAACCTAAGTATGATTTTATTATAACAAATAATTAATACATTTTTTATTAATTTCTAAAATTGTTAAAGATATCTAAACCATCTTTATCGCTTAATCATTACTCTGGTTACTATTTGATTTATTCTAGATACAAAAAAGTAAAAATTTAATTTATATTTTTTATCCATTTTCATCTTATAATAGTCTTTATTCGATAGCATTCCCTTATGTTGCAAATAAAAAACAATAAAGTTCCTGTATGCTACTTGAAGAAGTGCACACAAAAGACCTTATTGCCTTTGAAATCGATAACATGTTTTAGATGATGATTACTGATTTAAAAATAATTTCCTATAGTCTTTGAAGTAGACTATAGTCGAATCATATCAAAAATAAGCTCATTTTCAATAAAATTATATCTAAATCACAAATTTATGAAATATAAATCATTAAAAAAATTCAACAATTGTTGAAAGTATTGTATAATAAAGCTATATAATTCAATATGAAAATGGAGGTAATGAAAAAATGGGATTTCCAAAAGATTTTTTATGGGGTGGTGCAGTTGCTGCCAACCAATGTGAAGGTGCTTATTTAGAAGATGGTAAAGGGTTATGTGTTCCTGATATGTTATTAGGTGGAGATGTTCATACACCTAGAACATTCTTACCTAAAACAGATCCAGATGCTTTTTATCCTAGTCATGAAGCAATTGATTTTTATCATCATTATAAAGAAGACATCGCCTTATTTGCTGAAATGGGGTGGAGTGTTTTTAGATTATCAATTAACTGGGGACGTATTTTCCCTAATGGTGATGACGAAGAACCAAATGAAGCAGGATTGACTTTTTATGATAAGGTATTTGATGAATGTCATAAGCATGGAATGGAACCATTAGTTACTTTATGCCATTATGAAATTCCTTGGAATATTGTAACAAAATATAACGGATTTTCTGATCGTCGTGTGATTGATTTATTTGTTAAATATGCAACAACTTGTTTCAAACGTTATAAAGATAAAGTCAAATATTGGTTAACTTTTAATGAAATTAATATTGCTTGTATGGGTGAAGGTGGAATCGGAAATTTATATGGATTAGGAATTATGGATCCAGAAGATGTGAATTCTAATCACCGTATTCCTTTGACTGAATTAAAATCAGATCCTCAAAAAACTTTTGAAGCATTACATAATGAATTTGTTGCAAGTGCATTAGCAGTAAAAGCTGGTCATGAAATTAATCCTGATTTTATGATTGGAAATATGATTGCTCATACAACTGTGTATCCATTAACACCTAATCCTAAAGATGTTTTGGCAGCATTGGATGAAGATGATTTTAAGAATAATTTCTGTGGTGATGTTCAAGTACGTGGTGAATATCCTTCATATATATGGAGATATTTTAAAGAACATGGTATCGATACTTCATTTATTACTGATGAAGATAAGAAAATCTTAAAAGAGGGGAAAGTTGACTTTTATACATTCTCTTATTATCAATCAAACTGTATTACAGTTGATAAAAATGCTGAATTAACACAAGGAAATATGACTGTAGGAGCAAAGAATCCTTATTTGGAAGCATCTGACTGGGGATGGCAAATTGATCCTGATGGATTACGTTATACATTGAAATTATTAAATGGACGTTATCCACATACTCCTTTGATGGTTGTTGAAAATGGTTTAGGGGCATTTGATAAAGTTGAAGAAGATGGTTCTATTCATGATGATTATCGTATTGCTTATTTGAGACCGCATATTGCTGCAATGAAAGAAGCTATTGAAGATGGGGTACCTTTAATTGGATATACAACTTGGGGACCAATTGATTTAGTTTCTGCAGGTACTGGTCAATATGCAAAGCGTTATGGTTTTATTTATGTTAATCGTCATGATGATGGTACTGGTGATTTTTCAAGAATAAGAAAAAATTCTTTCTATTGGTATAAGAAAGTGATTGCAAGTCATGGCGAAGATTTAGATTAATTATTAAAAAGAGAGCATAATAATATGTTCTCTTTTGTTATATTATAAGGTTTTTGTGTGAAGATGAAGATGAGCCTTTTCTCTTGTATCAACGAATTTTTTATATAATCCTTTTTGATTATATAATTCTGCATGTGTTCCTTTTTGAACAATTTGACCATTTTCAATAACAAGGATTTGATCAGCATGACGAATAGTATTTAAACGATGAGCAATGACTAATAATGTTTTACCTTGACATAATTCATTGATTGCTTCTTGTATATAACTTTCATTATCAGCATCAACGCTGGCAGTTGCTTCATCCAGTATAATAATAGGAGCGTCCTTTAATATACATCTCGCAATTGAAATACGTTGTTTTTCACCACCTGAAAGAGTAGCCCCACCTTCACCAATAACTGTATCAAAACCATTAGGTAAATTCATAATAAACTCATAACATCTTGCTTTCTTAGCCGCTTCAATAACATCCTCCATAGGTGCATCAGGACGACCAATAGAAATATTATGATAAACTGTATCATTAAATAGATATACGTTTTGAAAAACCATACTGATATGTTCCATTAAATTGGCTAAAGGAACATCCTTAATATTTTGTCCACGAATCTCAATTTCTCCTTTTTGAATATCCCAAAAGCGTGTTAATAAATGAGCTATTGTACTTTTACCACTTCCACTTGGTCCTACTAAGGCATACATTTGATTTTTAGGTAATTCAAAAGAAATATGCTTGATTACTTCTTTTTGATCATAAGCAAAAGAAACATCGTGAAAAGCAATTTCTATCTGAGAAGGTGTTTGAGGAATTGTTTTTTGACCGGTATCACTTAATTCACTTTGATTGATGACATCTTCAATACGATCCATACAACTATTCATTACTGTTAATCTGGTACTTTCACCATAAAGTGCCTTGATTAGGCCAAATAAATCAAATATAAACAACATCATACCAATTAAATAAGGGATAGATAGCATTCCAACAGATTGTAAATACAATGCAACAGCTAAAATAACAACAGCTCCTAACCCAATAGCTAAATTTAATCTTCTTTGCCAAGGAGATTGATTTTCTTCAAATGCTATATTGATATCACATGATTTTTGAAAGTTCTGCGATAACTCTTGTGACTTTTCACCTAACATATTATATGTTTTAATAATGCCAATTCCCTCAGTATAATCTAAAATAGCATTTGTTAACTGTTCACTTTGGGCTTGACGTTTATTTGAATATTGCATTGCATCATTGGCCATATTTCGACCTATCAAATAAATAATAAAGATCATTAATAAGGCTGTAATTGCTAAATAAACATGTAAAAAAAAGAGTATAATAATCATGATAGCTTGAGCAAAAATATAACTCATCATATTCGCAATCACATTCAAACAGTTTTCTTCAATAAAGACCATATCAGTTGATAGAACAGAACTAATTTTTCCAATATTTCCTTCAGTAAAATAACCCATTGGCATTTTTCTTAAATGTTGTCCCAATTCCATTCTCATATCCGAAAAAATACGATATCCTGAATCACCTTGTAAACGATCGGCAATCGTTTGACATAAAGACTGTAACAATACACATAAAATCATACCTATTTCAATAATCAAACATAGTTTTTCATGAATCGTTTGATAATAGAAAGCACTTAAAATGATAAAAGCAAACATAATAGGCAATTTAGAAAACATAGATTTTAAAAAGGCAAATATGAAAGCAATTTGAATGCGATGTTTATAATTCCCTGCAACTGATAGAATACGTGATATAAGTGTAATCATAATAAATCACCTTTTTTTTCTGTAGATACTTTCCAAACCAGGCTTTCTTGAGCAGCTTTCCATAATTTCTGATATTCTGAATGTGATGCCAATAACTGTTCATGAGTACCTTTGCCAATGATATGGCCTTTAGACATCACAATAATCTGATCAGCATCAATAATTGAAGGCAAACGATGAGCTATGACAATAACCGTTTTATCCGCAATGACATGGGCAATAGCTTGATTCATCTTTTCTTCGTTCTCGGGATCCATAAAGGCTGTCGCCTCATCTAAAACAATAATAGGAGTATCTTTTAAAATAGCTCTAGCTAAAGAAATACGTTGACGTTCACCACCAGATAACTGTTTTCCACTATCACCGGCTAAAGTATAAATACCTTTTTCAAAACGGTTTAAAAATTCAAGACACTGTGCTTTGCTGGCCGCTTCAATGACCTCTTGATCAGTAGCGGTTGGGTTCCCGATACGTATATTTTCTAGAATAGAAATATTAAATAAGTACTGTTCTTGGGAAACATAAGCAATTTGTTGGTTCAAAGATTCAAGACTTATATCACGAAGATCTTGATGACCAATTTTTATAGATCCTTTTGAAACATCATAAAAATGAACAAGTAATTTTCCTAACGTAGATTTTCCACTACCTGATTCACCTACCAAAGCGACCATTTGACCTGAAGGTATGTGCAAGGAGATGTCATGTAAGACTTCATCATCTTGATAGGCGAAATGAACATGATTGAAATCAATATCATAATGAGACCCTTTAAAAGATTCTTGCCCTTGTTGTAAAGGTTCACCTGATAGCATTTTCTCTAAGGCCTGCATTTTATAATTAATCTGAGGCATTGTCGAAATAAAACTGAGTGATTTTAATAAAGGAGTTCCAATCGCAAACGATAAACATAAAATCAAAACAAAATGACTCAATAAAGAATAACCTTTTAATACCAAATAAGCTCCAATAGGTAGTGAAAATAAACATACACATGGTAAAATACTGCTATAAAGTGCCATCCATGTCCAACAGGCTTTATACCATGCAAGCGTGAAATCACGATAATTTCGAATATCCTTTTCATATTTCTGATATGATTCACCATCGCGATTAAAAACTTTCACAACTTCCATTCCATTAATATATTCAATGATTGTATTATTCATTTTTTGGGCGGCACTATAATAATTGGCCATTTCCTTCATTCCAATTTTGTACATCATCATCATAGCTAATAGCCCAACAGGCAATGAAGCTAATAAAAGTAGTGCCAATTTCCAATCAATCAAAAACATGAATACATAAACCATAATAGGAATAGAAAGATTAGCTAGTCCTTCAGGCAAAGTGTGCGCTAATAATAATTCGATTGAATCAATATCATCAAGAAATATTTTTTTAATTGAACCTGTTCCCATGCCTTGAATAGTTCCTAACGGTAATTTTTCCATCTTTGATTGTAAAGAAATACGTAAATTTTTAAGGGTATTGTAGGCGCTGCGATGAGAGAGGGTTAAACCATATACATAAAAGATTGCATATAGAATCATACTCACAGCAATATAAACAACTCGGCTAATGAGAAAGTTGATAGTTAAAGTTTGATGTGTTAATAATGGTGATACGATTTGATAAATAAAGAAAAAAGTAACAATACTCATAAAGACCCCAACAAGCATAGCCAAAAGAGCCATGTATGTCATTTTTCTATATTCACCAGCATACTCTAATACTTTTTTAAACATAGAAACCTCCTAGTTAGCATAAACTAACTCTCAAATCAAATTAAACTCCCAATTAGGAAGTGTTATTCAAAACCTAAAACTTTATACCAATTAAATAAATGACAGACAATACGAGAATGATTCTCTATTTCTTCCCATGTAAAATCGTGTATAAAAGGTTCATAAATTGTGGTCCAAAAAGCGGACAATAAGATATGCAATTCTGAACTTTCAATATTTGCAGATGTTAATCCACGTTTTTTAGCTTCTAAAAAATATTCATATGTTGCCTGTGTCATTGTTTCAACCCATTCATGGGCAAAATGACTATCTTTTGATCCTTGTGAACATCGTAGCAACAAGACAAAACCATCTTTGCGTTCATAAAGATATTGGAACCACCATAACATATAATCATAATCCATATCCCATGCTTTGATAAGTTGTTCATCACTTACTTTAGATAAATGACGAACTCTTTTCATTTCTGCAACTTGTTTTAAATCATGAAGCGTTGGTGCAACCACCGCATGAAATAAATCATCTTTATCCCTATATCTTTTATATAATGCGCCAGTGGTAACATTCGCATTTTCACATATCTTTTTTAATGATGCATTTCCAAAACCATGTTTTAAGAACTCTTGTTTTGCACTTTTTAAAATTCTAGGATTAATAGATACATCTTTTTTTGCCAAAATACGCCCTCCTTTAATTGATAATTGAATTATCGATAATTCAATTATCAATATATTTTGTAAGCTTTAATTTGTCAAGACGACTATATAAAAGATTCTTTAAAAAAACAATCTGGTTATTTCCCAGATTGCTCAGGCTGTTGACAAAGTAAAAAAGTCAACAGCTTTTAGTTTTCAAATAAAAGCTATATCTATTGTCGTGGATGACTTCTTTCCAAATACGCAAATTTTGAGGCTCCACGACCTTTTATTCTATCATCATGTCATGAAAATATGATATAACGTAAGTGGCGTATTTGGAGGTAAAATATTATGGCAATGACATGTTTAAACAATCGAAAAAATGACAGCTTTATTTTGAGTACTATAGATGAATTAGTACCATCGGATCACAAGGTAAGAGAGCTTGAGGAAGCCATTGACTGGACATTTATTTATCCATTGGTGAGACCGCTATACAGTTCTTTTGGAAGACCAAGTATCGATCCGGTGGTACTTTTTAAAATGCTTTTTATTAACTTTACATTTGGTATTCATTCCATGAGAAGAACATGTGAAGAAATAAAGGTCAACCTTGCCTACAGGTGGTTTTTAGGATTGTCCATTGATGATGAGGTTCCAAACTATTCAACTTGGTCACAGAACTATATCAGAAGATATGGAGATTCAGAAATTTTTGATGAAATTTTCAACAGGATTATCGAAGAAGCCATAGCATATGATTTTGTGGATCTTGATGCAGTATTTGGAGATGGAACACATCGAAAAGCCAATGCCAATAATAGAAAATACGAAAACAAGGTCGTAGAGATCGTTAAGAAACATTATGATGATGAACTTCTGGAAGAAATCAACAAAGATAGAGAAGAACATGGAAAGAAAGCATTAAAGTGTTGAACCGTAAATTTTTTAGTTCCAAAAGTGATAAATTTATTCAAATTAATGA
>CAYSWW010000058.1:0-11090 GCA_964434915.1 uncultured Coprobacillus sp. | reverse complement strand
GTAATAGTCTAATTCTCTTTTTTGTTAGGAGTGTTTAAATAGAGAAGTTTTAAAGTTTGATTGATTTTTCTTTGATATTTTGATTGTGAATGTGTATAATCAGTGTGAGAGAATAATAATGTATAGATAATACATTTTGATATATATATGATAATAACAGAAAGGAACGAAATCAATGTCAGAAGTAATTGCTATTGAAGGTGGACATAAATTAAATGGAACTGTTAGGATCAGTGGAGCAAAGAATGCCACTGTTGCTTTGATTCCAGCAGCTGTTTTAGCTGATGGACCGGTTGAAATTTTGGGAGTACCTGAAATTTCAGATGTTGAAGCATTAGCGATATTATTAAGAGAATTAAAATGTGATGTAGAAATAGAGGGGGAACAAATTAGAATCGATCCAAGTCATATGGAGCCTCTACCATTAGTCAGTGATGCTGTCAATAAGTTACGTGCTTCATATTATTTTATGGGGGCTTTATTAGGAAAGTATAAGAGAGTTAAAATCAAGATGCCTGGTGGGTGTTATTTAGGACCTCGTCCAATTGATTTACATTTAAAAGGATTTGAGGCTTTAGGGGCAAAGATTACCTATGATCTTGATACGTATTTTTTAGAAGCTGATGAATTGGTTGGTAATCAGATTTATTTGGATTTTGCATCAGTAGGGGCCACTATTAACATTATGTTGGCAGCTGTTCGTGCTAAGGGTAAAACAATTATTGAAAATGCTGCGAAGGAACCGGAAATTATTGATGTAGCTAATCTTTTAACGAAGATGGGTGCTAGAATTCGAGGAGTTGGAACAGATACTATTATTATTGAAGGTGTTGAGTCTTTACATGGTACTTTTCATGAAATTATTCCTGATCGTATTGAAGCTGGTACTTTTTTGATTATTGCAGCTGCTGCAGGAGAAAAAATTGTGGTTCAAAATATTATTCCTCAACATTTAGAAGCGCTTATTTCTAAATTAAAAGAAATGGGTGTTCATATGGATGTTGTCGGTGATAGTATTGTGGTTTATGGTACTCATGAAAAATTAAATTCTGTAGATATCAAGACGCAGATTTATCCGGGGTTTGCGACAGATTTGCAACAGCCTTTAACAACTTTATTAACACAAGCTGAAGGATGTTCTCATGTAAAAGAAACCATTTATATTGAACGTTTTAAGCATTGTGAGCAGTTGAATAAAATGGGGGCTAATATTGAAGTTGGGAATACTTCTAGTACGATTCATGGACCAACACCATTATATGGAGCAAGGGTTCAGGCTACTGATTTAAGATGTGGGGCTGCCTTGGTTATTGCAGGATTGATTGCTGAAGGTATTACTGAGATTACGAATGTTTATCATATTGATCGAGGGTATGATAATATTGATCATAAATTAATGACGCTAGGAGCGCATATTTCTCGTTATGAGATTGATGAATAATTTAAAAAAAAGTATTGTATTTATGAGACATAAATGCTATTATAATTAAGCAACTTACTTTGAAGTAGCAAATATTTCAAGGCGGAAGGAGAAATGAAAAATGAAAAAAGGAATTCATCCAGATTACAAAAAAGTAAAAGTCGTTTGTACATCTTGCGGAAATGAATTTGAAACAGGGTCTGTATTAGATGAAATTCGTGTAGATACTTGTTCAAATTGTCATCCATTCTATACTGGTAAGCAAAGATTTGCAGCTGCTGATGGACGTGTTGATAAATTCAATAAAAAATATGGATTTAAATAAGAGAAAACCTGTTAGTCAGGTTTTTTTCTTTAAATAAAATATAGAAAGGGTTGTTCCTTTCTATATTTTATTGACGATATAAATCAACAATAATGTTTGCTACTGTATCAATTCCTAAATCACTATTGATTGTTAAATCAAAGTTCTTTAATTGCCCCCATTTCTTTGTTGTATAATAATTGTAATAATTGCTTCTGCTTTTATCCTTTTTCATAACAAATTTTTTAGTATTATCATGTTCTTCATGATAATCTTCTTGCACACGTCTTACACGAGATTCTAAAGGTGCATGAATGAAAACGCTTAAAACATTATCATAATCTTCCAAAATATAATCTGCACATCCATTGACGATAATACAAGAATCATATTTTGCTAAGTGACGAATAATTTTTGATTGCATAGCAAATACTTGATCGTTTAGTGGTAATGTAAAAGCAGATGATGACATAGTATACATAAAACCAGATGTTTTTTCTTCAGATAATTTACGGATAGTGTCAACATCTATTCCGAGTTCTTTTGCGGCTAAGTCAATGATTTCATTATCATAATATACGAGTTCTAGTTTTTCAGCAACTTTTTGTGCAATTAAACGTCCACCAGATCCATATTCTCTTGCAATAGTAATTATTTTAGGCATAAATAACCCCCCTTTATATATCTATTGTAACACAAAATGGAAAATGATAGTATTATTTTCACATGTTAAACGATTGTTTTTCCTGCAAAGAATTTGTATAATAAAAGGACAAAGGAGAAGATTATGGAATTTCATGTTTTAGCAAGTGGTTCTAAGGGGAATGCAACATTTGTTTATGAAGATGGATGCGGTATTTTGATTGATTGTGGGATTACTCGTAAACAACTTTTATTCAAATTACAGAATTTAGGATTTCAGGAAAGTGATATTACTTATGTGTTTTTAACACATGATCATTATGATCATAATAAAAACATACATATCTTTGATAAAGATAAAATCTTTACAGCTAAAAAGAATATTAAGGATTTAGATGAATATCATACGTTAAATCCTTATGAACATCGTCAATTTGGGGTATTTGATGTTTTGACATTGAAAATATCACATGATGCGAGTGATCCAATTGGTTTTGTATTTTCAACTAATGAAACATTACTTTATATGACAGATACCGGATATGTTTCACAAAAGAATCGTCAATATATGCGGAATTTGAATTACTATATTATTGAGAGTAATCATGATATTGAAATGTTAATGGCAACGAAAAGGCCGATGTTTTTAAAAAATCGAATTCTTAATGATTTAGGGCATTTGAATAATGAGTATAGTGCTAGATTAATGAGTGAAATGATAGGTGAACAGACAAAAGAGATAGTGCTCGCTCATCTTTCACAAGAAGCAAATACGAAAGAAAAGGCTTTAGAAACATATCGAAAGATTTTTAATGAACAAAGAGTTCAATTTAACAACATCAAGGTTGCAAGCCAAGTAGATGTTGTTTCTGGAGGAAAATATGGAGATAAGAATTATTAGTGTAGGAAAATTAAAAGAAAAGTATTTAGTTGATGGAATTAATGAATATGTAAAGAGAATAGGGGCATATGCCAATATTGAAATGATTGAAGTAGCGGATGAAAGAATTCCAGCGAAAGCTTCGTTAGCACAAGAAATGATAGTAAAGGTAAAAGAAGGAAGACACATCTTAGATCGAGTGAAACAAGATGATTATATGATTTTATTAGATGTCAATGGACAAGAGATGGATTCGGTTGCATTCGCTAATAAAATTAAAAATTGCATGATTAATGGCAAGAGTACTATTGATTTTGTGATTGGAGGATCATTAGGACATGGGGAAGATGTGTTAACTCGTGCAGATTTACGATTGAGTTTTTCACCAATGACTTTCCCACATCAACTGATGCGTTTGATTTTAGTAGAACAAGTATATCGTGCTTTTAAAATTATAAAAAACGAAACATATCACAAATAAGCGGATGATCATGAGCAAGCTTAATAAGAAAACATTGAGTGGTAAGAAAGAAACGGCAAAGCTTACGTCTATGCCGTTTCTTTCGTTATGAGATCGAAATGGAATTTAAATCATTAGCTTTAGTTAGTTGAGCATGCGAAGGTAATAAAGCATGTGTTAATGAATTGAACTCTAAAAGTCAAACAGTAATTTCTGGGGAGTAATTAGCGATAATGAGGATCGGGACGGCTCACATGTTAATTTATCGCTTTCTTTTTGTATGTCAATCTCCTAAAAAATAATAATAAAACAGGTACAATAATTTGTATCTGAAAGACAAGATAGAATTAAGAAAACTCCTGACATACAGCGAAGCATTACCGAAATCAACAAGAATATTAAACAAAAAGGAAATAGAAAAACTCTTAAAGCAGAATCAACAATCATAAAACTTATGATTTTGTTTTTTGTGCTGCACCCTTATATTTTTCCATTTCAAAAAGCCATTATTGACACAATATATGTATCGTTAGCAAATAATGACTTTTCTAAATAATAGAATATTTTTTTGTGTCACTAACTTATTCATAATATAATCTATACCTCAACTCTCATCAAATTCTTTATAGAATCTTGATTCTATTCTTGCCTTATTTTTTTCGACAATCAATAATTTTATATCTTGTCGATATGTTAATGAAAAACTGAATTTCTTTTCATAGATAATTTTATTTTGTGACACACTATAAACATATGTATACTCTATCGTATTATCTAAATTACATGGCTTTGGATGAGCTTGTAATGTATGCTTCATTATTGATTTCAAAGAAAGTGACAATAACTCTATATAAATACATATGATAAAACTACATTGTATCTATCTCTTGAAAAGTGGATAAGTCAAAGACTTTGATTTCTTCATAATCATTTTCGTTTTTGGCGGCACTTGCTTCAGCTCCTCTTGGTGATACATAAAACTGATTATCACAAACGGTCTTATCGCTCGTTCTGTACTTTGAATTTGTATCCATCCTCTATGAATCGCTAATGGCATTGAACATTAAATAGAGATGCAGATTTGCGGAAGAAGATATTGATAAATGTGCTAATTCAAGATTAGGGTGGTATAGGAGAAGTGGATTAGATGTGGAAAACTTCATATTATCGCCAACAGTTCTAGGCAATGAGAAAGGGGACAGACCGGGATGAATCCAACTCCTTAATCACTATCTTAAGAGTTTGTATTTCGATATAAATGTAGAGCCAAATATGAGGCCTGTACGTTTGGTTCAACGGGAGGGACAATAAATTTATGAAGAATTTATTCCTCTAATCTATTGCTATGAAAAAGTGTCAACTTCTTTTTTGTTATGTGAAGTTGCATAATATATTATTTTGTGCAACTTTTGGTGTTATAATATGATTGTAAATTGAATGAATTGTTGGTGATTGGGGATTATTATGATGAGAGGAGAAAAAGGAAATGGATAGGCAGATCTATATTGCAATTGATTTGAAATCTTTTTATGCATCGGTAGAGTGAGTTGAACGTCATTTTGATCCTTTAACAACTAATTTGGTTGTAGCGGATGTAAGTCGTACAGAGAAGACGATTTGTTTAGCAGTTTCTCCATCATTAAAAGCTTATGGAATTTCTGGACGTGCAAGACTCTATGAGGTTATTCAAAGAGTTAAAGAAATCAATGGTCAAAGGCAAAGAAAAGCAAAAAGACAATTAATTGGGAAGTCATTTAAAGATAAAGAATTAAAAAGCAATCCTTTATTGGCAGTTTCTTTTATTGTTGCACCACCTAGGATGGCTTATTATATTGAATATAGTACAAGAATTTATGAAATTTATTTAAAGTATATATCGTCGGATGATATTCATGTTTATTCTATTGATGAAGTTTTTATGGATGTAACAAATTATTTAAAAACATATCGTATGAGTGCTCATGATTTAGCAAAGACAATCATACAGGATATTTTGACAACAACTGGGATTACAGCTACTGTTGGTATTGGAACTAATTTATACCTTTGTAAAGTGGCAATGGATATTGTTGCTAAACATACACAGTCTGATCAAAATGGTGTAAGAATTGCTGAGCTTGATGAGTTGTCTTACCGAAGATTGTTATGGGAGCATACACCGATTACTGACTTTTGGCGCATTGGAAGAGGGTATGCCAAAAGGTTAGAAAAAGAAGAACTTTATACAATGGGAGATATTGCCAGGTGTTCACTTGGTCAAGAAAAAGATTATTATAATGAAGATTTGTTATATAAGATGTTTGGTGTAAATGCTGAATTATTGATTGATCATGCTTGGGGATATGAATCTTGTACGATTGAGGATATTAAAGCGTATAAACCACAAGCCAAGAGTCTTGGGGCAGTTCAGGTTTTGCATGAACCTTATTCTTATGAAAAAGCTAGACTCATTGTTAAAGAAATGATTGATTCATTGGCGTTGGATTTGGTAGACAAAAATCTTGTAACAGATCATATTGTTTTAACAATCGGTTATGATGTTCAAAATCTTTCTCAAAATACTTATCAGGGGGAGATAACAACGGATGTTTATGGACGACGAATGCCTAAACATGCACAAGGGACAGCACGTTTAAAATATCTCACATCGTCAACAAAGCTGATTACTGATGCGACTTTGGATCTATATGATCGTCTTATTAATAAAAAATTATTGGTAAGGCGAGTGAATATTTCAGCAAATCATTTAATTGATGCACAAGCGATAGAAGATCAAACGTTTTATGAACAATTGGATCTTTTTTCTTATCATGATAAAGATAAAGCACAGATTGAGAAAGAAAAAGCAGATTTACAAAAATAAAAGCAATTGCAAAAAGTAATTATAGATATTAAGAAAAAGTATGGGAAAAATAGTGTCTTAAAAGCAATGGATTTAGAGGAAGGAGCAACAACTTTACAGCGAAATAAACAAATTGGAGGACATAAAGCTTAATGAGAAAAAAAGATTATAGTGATATGATTCATTTGCCTCATCATGAGTCTAAGAGACATCCCAAAATGCCAAAGGGTGATCGAGCTGCTCAGTTTGCACCTTTTGCAGCATTAACGGGACATGAAGAAGCAGTAAAAGAAACGGCAAGAGTTGTTGAGCAAAAGCTGGAATTGGATGAAAGTCAAAAAATGATAATTAATGATCAATTGAATATATTGAAGGATTCTCAAGATTTCCCCTTGATTACGATGGTTTATTTTCAATCGGATCAAAAAAAGCTTGGTGGAGCTTATGTAAAGGTTATAGATAAGGTTGTTAAAATTGATTCATTTGCTCATATGATTGTTTTGGAAAATGGTTTGAGGGTTTTGTTTGAAGACGTTTATAGTATAGATATTTCATCTAAAAATTCTTGCGATTGGGGAGATACGGTTTTATAATGGATAAAAATGTATTTTAAGGGGAGGAAAAATAATGTATGAGTTGTTAGAAAGTGTTGAGTTAAAAGAACTGAATGGAAAAGGTTATTTTTATCGTCATCAAAAATCACAGGCTGATGTTATTGTGATAAAGAATGATGATCAAAATAAAGTGTTTTCAGTTTGTTTTCCAACTCCTGTAACAAATAGTAAAGGAATTCCTCATATTTTGGAACACTCTGTATTGTGTGGTTCAAGAAAGTATCCTTTAAAGGATCCATTTGTAGAATTGATGAAAGGATCTATGAATACTTTTTTAAATGCCATGACGTTTGATGATATGACATTGTTTCCTATTGCCAGTTGTAATGATAAGGATTTTAAGAATTTGATGGATGTTTATCTTGATGCGGTTTTTTATCCAAATGTATTAAAGCAAAAAGAAATATTTATGCAAGAGGGATGGCATTATGAAATTAAGGAAGAACAATTATCTTATAATGGTGTTGTTTATAATGAAATGAAGGGGTATATGGCTTCTCCTGAGTTTTTATTAAATAAAATGGTCAATGAATCGCTTTATCCTAATAGCAATTATCGTTTCCTTTCTGGAGGCGATCCTCAAAAGATTGTCGAATTAGATTATCAGGAATTACTGGATTTTTATTATCAGCACTACCATCCTTCAAAATGTTTACTGTTTCTTTATGGTGACATTGATGTTGCAGAAAGATTGCAAAATTTAGATGAGAATTATTTATCTCATTGGGAAGCTGATGTTCATGTATCACCATCTTTTGATGATACACATACTCCACTGCCACTTTTAACAGGATATTATGATTGTCAAGAGGATCATGCTTATTTTGCTTATAATACGATTATAAGTGATCATCATGATTTGTTAACTTGTATGACAATGGAGTTATTAGATTATGTTTTGACTGCTTCACCAGGTGCAATGTTGAGACAAGCACTATTAAAAGAAAATATAGGTCAAGATGTTTATTCTACTATGGCAATGAATATTCATCATCCGGCTTATAGTATTGTTTGTATGAATGCTAAGACAAATGATCAAGAACGTTTCTTTGAAATTGTAAATCAAACACTTGATAAGATGATAAATGAAGAAATTGATGAAAAAATGATAATGGCTGCTTTGCATTCTTTGCAGTTTAGATATCGAGAACAAGAGTTTGGAAGTACACCAAAAGGTCTATATTATAACCAGCAGGTTTTAATGCATTGGCTTTTTAAAGAAGATGGTGTTTTTGAAATGTTAGAGGTTCAAGGGGCTTTGCGTATTCTAGAAGAAAGAATTCAGCGTCATGAATTTCAGGATATGGTGAAAGAGTTGTTGTGTAGGCCTCATTCCCAAGTCTGTCTGTATCCTAAGTCACAACTTCAACATGAACAAGATGAATTAGAAAGACAAAAATTAGATACGATATATCAAGCTTTCAATGATTCAGAAAAACAATATATTACAAAAGAAATGCAGGAATTAAAAACTTATCAGGAAAGTCCTGAACCAAAAGAAATTCAAAACTGTATTCCTTTATTAACAAGAGATGATTTACCAAAACAAGTCCAAAAGACTTTCAATGAAAAACGTTACATTGATGGAATTCCTTTTTATTATCATGAATTACCAACAAAAGGAATTGGTTATTTAAAATTGAATTTTGATTTAAGGACCCTTCCGTTGAATTTATTACCATATGCTTCTTTATTGAATTCGCTTTTGGGAATGGTGGATACTGCTCAACAAAGCTATTTAGAATTTTATGATGATATGTCTCTTCATACAGGAGGTATTTATCATCGTACGTATATTTACGATGGTACATTAGGCAATGGAGAAATTCGTCCAAGTTATGAAATATGTGCTAAAATGCTATATGAAGAAATAGAATATGTAGAAAAGTTTATTTATGAAGAAATATTTGTATCTTCTTTTAAAGATAAACAACATTTGTTTGAAATATTGACTCAAGAAAAGGCATCCTTACAATCACAATTTATAGATAGTGCACATGTTATTGCTTTAAATGAATCAAAGAAACATCAGTCTTTGGTAGAATATTATTTGAATCAAATGGATTATTTGGGATATTATCAGACTATTTGTCAATTGTTAGATGATTTTAATCATGTTGACTTTGTTGAAAAAATAGAGCAGACAATGCAATATATTTTTAATCAAAATTATTTGATGATATCTTATACTGGAGAAAGACAATCATTATCAAAAGTTGAAGAAAGTTTAAAACGTTTGTGTCGACATTTCACAAAAGAAATACAAATACAAAGAAAACCAGAATTATCATATCAGCCAGTCCATCAAGCATATACAATTCCTTCACAAGTACAGTTTGTTGCTGTGAGTGGACAGATAAAAGAAATGCCAGTACAAAAGCTTTCAGCTTATCAATTATTGCTGCATATTTTAAAATGTGATTATTTATGGTATCACGTGAGAGTACGTGGAGGAGCATATGGATGTTTTTCGATTGGCGAAAATCATCAGCTTTTTTCAGTAGTCTCTTATCGGGATCCACATTTACGTGAAACAATCGAGATATATCGCCAGATTCCTAAATATGTTGCAGAATTTCAAGCAAATAATCGAGAGTTATTGCAATATATTATTGGAGCAATCAGTGAAAGAGAAAGACCACTTTCCAATCAACAAATTGGAAATTTAAGTTTTTCACGTGTTTTATGTGGAGTGAATGAAACTTTCTTGAATCAATTACGAAAAGAAATGATTGATTTACAAGTCACAGATATTTTGCAATTAGCTTCATATTTACAAGAAGCGATTCAAAATGCATCTTATTGTGTTATTGGTAACGAAAAAACAATTGAACAACAGAAAGATTTATTTGAAAATATAAAACCGCTGCTCCTTTAAAAGATAATGGATCATATTCATTATCTTTTTTGTAGGAAAAGATTGGAAAATGACGTCATACCTCAAAGAATGATTCATATATTAGTATAGGTGATGGTATGAAAAAAATGATATCTTTTATCTTAGTTTTTTCATTATGCACACTTTTATATAAACCAATTATGAATGTGTCATCTGTCCAGTTGTTGACGAGTCGAGTCATTGTTTTAGATCCTGGTCATGGTGGTCTTGACAATGGGGCAAGTGCTGGAGGTGTAAATGAAGATGAATTGAATTTAAAGATTTGTTTTGCGTTAAAGAGTGAATTAGAATCACGAGGGGCAACTGTTTATTTAACGCGTACGGATAATCAAGATATGACAAGAAGAAACTATAATTATTCTAAACAAGATGATATGTATTTGAGAGCTTTAAAAATTGATGAATATAAGCCTGACCTTTTTTTAAGCATTCATCTGAACTCAGCTAATGCAAGTGCTTGGGGATCACAAGTTTTTTATTATAAAAAAAGTGAAAATGGAGAAAGATTGGCAGAATGTATTCATACCCATATGAAAGAAGTTACAGGAACAAGAAAAGAGATTTCATCAAGTAGTTTTTACATTTTACGTGCAACACAATCGTTGGGAGTTTTAATTGAATGTGGGTTTATTTCTAACGCTAATGAGCGAGGGCAATTAAAAAGTAGTAAATATCATCAAAAGTTAGCAAAAACAATTAGTGATGGCGTAGAAGAATATTTGACGGCTTTAATGAGTTAACAAAGAGTATTATAATGAGAACGTATCTGTTGTACAGATGAGTTCTTTTATTATGATGATGAATAATAAAAATTGAAAAAATATAAAAAAAGTGTTGACGAAAAATGGAGGGCATGCTATTATGTTTAAGCAGTCATTAATGGGCCTGTAGCTCAGTTGGTTAGAGCGCACCCCTGATAAGGGTGAGGTCGATGGTTCAAGTCCATTCAGGCCCACCATTAATAGCTGTTATTGTGGGCCTGTAGCTCAGTTGGTTAGAGCGCACCCCTGATAAGGGTGAGGTCGATGG
>CAYSWW010000057.1:0-11152 GCA_964434915.1 uncultured Coprobacillus sp. | reverse complement strand
CTTTTCTTGTACATTATATAAAAATGTGTTATAATAAAAAAGGTGATTCTATGAAACTTTTATTCAAACAAAGATTTTTTTCATGGTTTGATAGTTATGACATTTATGATGAAAATGATGAGCCTGTATTTAGTGTAGAAGGAAAACTGAGTTGGGGACATTGTTTACATATTTATGATAGGAATCACACACATATAGGTACAATCAAGGAAGAAGTTTTAACATTTCTTCCGAAATTTAACATGTACGTTCATGACCAATATATAGGTCGTATCTATAAAGAATTTTCTTTTTTTAAACCTGTTTATCATATTGAATGCAATGGTTGGAGAATTGAAGGAAATTGGCTAGAATGGGATTATCAGCTTTTCAGTCAAGACAATCATTTGATTGCAACAATTTCAAAAGAATTATTTCATTGGACTGATACTTATATTTTAGATATTGTTGATCCTAAGGATGCTTTATACGTCTTGATGGTTGCATTAAGTATTGATGCTGAAAAATGTTCACGTAATAATTAAAACAATTGATATGCAAATAGAATATACCAAAAGGAGGGGTTTTTTTGAAGAAATTATTCATTATTTGTATCTCGTTATGTTTAACTGCCGTTTCTCTTATAAACAGTATGAATGTATATGCTGTGGATTTTGAAGGTCAAGAAGAAAAATACATTCAACTATGTTCTTCTTCTAAACTAACTTCTACACAACAATCTACTTGCCAAGAATTTAATACATATTTAAATAAAAAGACACAACAAATGCAACAAGAAGTCTTAAATATTAAAGAAGAGCTCGAAGAAACACAAAGTTCTATAGATGATATCACAGATCAAATTACTGAACTTAATCAAAGAATCAGTGAAGCAGAGAGCGAACTTGAATATGTCACAAACAGTATTAATGCACTTAATGAAGAAATTGAAACAAAAAAAGAGCAATTAGAAGAACGTTTATATCTTATGCAAACGACATATAATTCTAATCGATTTATTGATTATATTTTGAGTTCTCAAAGCTTTACTGATTTTATCGGAAGATTAATTAGTTTTAAAGAATTAACAAATTATGAAAATGAATTAATCGATGATTTAAATGATAGTTTAGCTGAAGTTGAAAAACAACAATCAACTTTAGAAATTTTAAAAGAAACTCTAGAAATTGATAACCAAAACCTAGCAAGTTTACAACAACAACTTGTTGATAAATTAACAGCACAAAACAAAGAATTAGCTCAACAAGATTCTGAAATTTCAGAAAATCAAGAATCTATCGAAAGCATTACAGCTAACTTAGCTGCATTAAAGAAAGCTTCAGAAGAGTCAAAAGTAACAAATGTTACTCAAGCAATTCCAAATAATAACTCATCAACAACTGAATCAAATTCAAAAACAGAAACTGATTCTTCAGAAGATACAACACAATCTAATGAAAGTACAACAAGTTCATCTTCTAGTGAAGAATTAGGTTTAAAAATTGCAAACTTAGCTTTATCTCGTTTAGGTTGTACATATGTTTGGGGAGCAGCTCATTCTTGGACATCTATTAAAAATCCGGATCAAACGGAATTTGATTGCTCTGGACTTGTCAATTGGGCTCATTATCAAGCTGGGGTAAACTTGGGTGCTATTCACTATACTGGATCATTGGTTTCAGCAGGAGTAGCTGTTTCAAAGAGCGATCTTCAACCGGGTGATATTATCTTATTCAGTAGTAATGGAACTGTTAGCGGTGTTCATCATGTAGGTATCTATATCGGTGATAACAAGATGGTTCACGCACCAACAGAAGGAATGCCTGTACAAGTTGCTAATTTAACAACCTCTTATTGGCAAAAAGAATGGTATACTTGTCGTAGACTATACTAAAAACAGTGATGGTTATATGCCATCACTGTTTATTTAATCAATGAAAAAGATGAATTCTAATATTATAAGATGCACGTTTCAAAATAACGTCAACGCGCATCTCGTATTCAAAATAATTTTATACAAATAGAATATCCAATCAAACAAATCCTGTAAACCCTAATCTCCTGCGTGCACAATATCCCAAAGATAAAAATGATCTACTTCAACCCTTTTCCTAAATAAATAATATCGCAGAAATAGCCAAAGATGTATCACAAGCACTACTTCCATGTCTGATTTGATAATCATATGCTGTCGTTGCTTGTGATTCTTAGATATAATTATTCTAACATCTGCCATTTTTCCATTAACTAAAGACTGCTCTTCTTTTGTACCAAATAATTCATTTTCTAGTGTTTCCATAACAACATTCTCAAAAAACTGGTGTTGGTTTCATTCTTGTTGTGCATAGATAAAAGCCTCATAATCAATATTAATGCATTTATGCTGATTAATTTTTATTAGTCATATCCTGATAAATCAACACCTGCTTTAAAAAGACAATTAACTGATTGAATTAAATCATTTTCATTCATTTCATGACCTTCATACAATAAGTGCAAATCTGCCAAATAATCTTTAAATAAAGGCTTAAATTCATGAGACATACGTATCTGAGCATCATCCATTTGACCATGAATCTTTTCAATTGAATAATCAAGTAAATAATGAGAACGATAATAATCATTTAAACCTTCAATCTCCCATTCATAAGCATAAAAAGGAAAGTTTGCAATTAATCATATATTCCAAAGAAAGCCACTGAAATTAACGAAACCATAATTCATATCGATTTCATTGCTATTACCATAATATTTCCAAATGTCTGAGTTAAAATCGTAGGTACACTCACATGATCAATAGCATAAACACCCTCTTTATGTAAACAACATCCTTTAAAAATAAAATGAATTTCTTTATTTTGCGCATAATTCAAAATAAATTCAATAATTGCTACATTCCATTGTTTAATAACCGTGATAATTGCAGCATCGGCAATTCCCATTTCAGAACATCCAAATAGACCAAAGATCATCATTGAATCTAAGCAAAGATTCACGAAAACCTTAAAAAAGCTGAGCTAACATACTTGAAAAAGATTTTCCCATTGCTTGTAATAATCTTTGCGTTAACGTATCTAAAAGATTCCCGTACCTTAAATTTGACATATTTTGAAATAAAGTTATTCCTAAAGCAATAATCTTAGGAGCTTTGATAAATTGTTTAAAAAAACTCTGTTTAAAAAATACCCCAAATAACAAAAATCAAAGAACTTAAAACTGTTAAAATCAACTCTGTTATAGTTACTAAATTAATTTAATCATATTTATTAGCATCAAACACTTTAGAAATCAGTCATTAACTCCCACCCCAGTTCCAATCGTAATCCGCAAAATTTGTGCAGAATAGGCAATCGAAGTAACCGTTAAGTACATTCTCACTTATTTTTGCCACAAAATACTATCCACAATATTATAAAGCGATTGAACTAACATCGAAATCATAATAGGAAATGACATTGTTATAACAAACTTTTTATAGGTATGATCTTTATTTTATTTTCTAAAAAAATACACAAAAAAGTTAATCATGTCCATGTTAAAAAATATCACTAACTACATTAGCAAGAAGTCAGCAAAATTAGCAAATGATACCGATAAAATAAACATCCACTAGTTTAGCTAGTGATTTTTCTTGTGCAAGCAAGTTCAGTCTGAAGCCCCTTCATTTCAATGCAATCCGTCCCTGCCTCTTGCACTATTTCTTGCTAAAGAATCACTTAAATCCAAACTTAATTGTTCCGCCTCTTTATCTTCTTCCTATTGATTCTTGATATATTCTTGTATTCTTTTCGTGTTCTTTCCTGCTGTGTCCATAATATCCTCGATATCGGTATCTCATATTTCCCCGTCTTTCATATATCATTTGGCTGCTTTTTCCTTTCAAAAAGCCCATGAATCCTGATATGCTGATCTTTGGTGGTATTCCCATCAACATATGTACTGTAATTTTTACAGATTTCCGTTTCTACTATATTCAGTCCTTTCCTTTCACATAACTCTCTTAATATTTTCTTTATCTTGACTCTTTTTCTATCATAAAAAAAGCTATATTTTGATACAAAGACAACATGATATTGACAATTTCATGTTGTGTGACAAAATATGTAAGTCATTTGATTGATTTCTTCTATCTTAATCCATAGATTATCTGTGGATTTTATTGTATACAAAAATAAGACGTGAAAATTAATCACGTCTTGTTAGTGAATTCAATTTTAAAATAGTTTCTTCTTTATGACTACATTGTCGTCTATATCGTTCCATCATTTCCTTAAAAATTTCACCATTTGTTGGTGGCGTATATGTAATTGCATTCGCTCCTGCTTCAATAACTGCTCGGATTGTTTCATCCGTCGGTCCACCTGTGGCTATAATTGGAAACTGTTTATCAATTTTTCTTAAAGCTTTAATAATTTCAACAGTTTTCTTTCCACCTGAAACATTGACTATACTTGCGCCAGAATGTAACATTCTTTCCTCTAATGGTTCATCCAAAGACACAATTGTTAAAACGATTGGTATATCTATAATTTTTGCCAAATCTTGAACAAATTGTGTTTTTGTTGGTGCATTCAAAACAACTGCTGCTGCACCATTTAACTCAGCATCAAAAGCAATTTTATGAACGCGAGGTCCCGACGTTGTTCCACCGCCTACTCCTGCAAAAACCGGTTTTTGTGCTACTTCAATGATAGATTTTGTAATTTGTAAAGTAGGAGTAAATGGATAAACAGCAATAACTGCATCAGCATTACAATTCGCAATCACCGCTACGTCTGTAGAAAAAACTAAAGACTTCACTCGTTTCCCATTTATATTAATCCCAGAAACATCATAAATACATTCCGGAATAGATACAATATGTCTTAATTTAGATTCAACTTTTGGTACTTGTTTCACGATTTTCACCTCTAAATAATATTTTCTCTTAATATAAATATATAATAGTTTTATGAATTTGTTATTAAGAAATGAAATAATGCGCCCAATAAATTGGCTTCATTATGGAATTGACAAGTAAGTATACAAGGTCTAACTTTTGCATGAGTGAAGGTATTAAAAATCTGATCTAATCTTTGATTAACCTCATCTAATAAATCTTCTCTTACACTGATTCCTCCACCAATAATAATTTTTTGAGGATCATAAACATACTGTAAATTATAAATACCCTGAGCTAACACCCAATAAAAAAGATCAACTGCTCGAAAATAAACAGGATTGTCATGATAATGATCAAAAATTTCTTTCCCATCTAATGAATCCACAGCAACTTCTAACTCTTTCGCGACTGCTTTTACAACCGCCACAGTCGACCCTACATCTGACCACGTTTTCATCTCTTTTGTTTCATAGTCAAAATCAGCAATCATGTAACCAAATTCTCCTCCATGTAAATGTTGACCTTTATGAATGCGACGATTCTTTACAACTGCTCCGCCAATGCCACTACCACTTACAATAAAGCAACAATTTTCTACATCACTTGCTGCTCCCTTCCATACTTCAGCCAAAGCAGCACAATTCGCATCATTTTCCATTGATACAGGTACCTTTAAACATGTCTGTAAATCAGTTTGAATACAAGGACCATGAATATAATCAATAGCACTTGATCCTCCAATAATACCTTTTTCACTATCAACCGCTCCTGGCATACTTAAAGCCACACCAACAATATCGTGTTCTTGATAAAAAGCATTTTCAAAAAGCTGATACATGTCTTTTAATGAATCAGGTGTTCGTTGTGACATTGTCTTAAAAAGATTACCTTCTTCATCATAAACTCCCATTTTAATCGCTGTTCCACCTACATCAATACATAAATATTTATTCATACTCTCACCTCTTTTTCATTATAAAAAAAGAAGAAAAAAATTAAATATATTTTCATAAATCGACACAAAATATTCATAACTATGTGCTATGATAATTTCAGATGATAAAGAGCCTCATATTTATCATCTGAAAAATTCAATCCTTTTCCTCTATATTTAGTATAGAAACATAGGTGCGAGTCTTCCTGCTTGCACCTAATTGTTTTCTTCATACAATTGTATAATTTGACATACGACATCATCTAACGATGCATCATTCATCACATGATAATCACAAGCATCTAAATAGAGTTGATGTCTTTCATCATAAAGTAGATATAATTTTTCTGGTCCTTCTTTTAATAAGGGACGCGAAGAAGTATCAACATCTTGATAAATATGTTCGACAGGTCGATCCAAATAAAAAATCACACCATTTTGACGTAAAGCATCAATATTTTGATTATTTTTTATGACACCTCCACCAGTAGATATAATTGAACAATTCAATTGACCAATCTCTTGACAACATACTGTTTCCCTTTGACGAAAATAATCTTCAGAAATATCAAACATTGCCGAAATTGTCATCTGATATTTCTTCTCCAAATATTCATCAATATCAATCACAGGACGTTTCAAATGTTCACAAAGAAGTTTTGAAACAGTTGTTTTTCCACAACCCATCATTCCTATTAAAACAATATTTTTCATATCTTCTTCCCTACTTCTTAGCATAATTCCCTAAAATTCTTAAAGTATTTGTATGTGCATTCATATCCTCTAAAGCATAAATAATACTTTGTTCTTCTAAATTTCCTTCAAAATCCACATAAAAATAATATTCCCATGGTGTATCTCGTAAAGGTCTTGATTCAATTCGCAACATATTAATTTGATAATCATTAATAATTTTCATCACTTGATATAAAGCTCCCACCTCATGTTTAACTGTAAAAACAACACTCACACAAGTCGCATCAGCTCTTCTTTCAAGTTCTTTCGCAAAAATAATAAAACGTGTCGAATTACTTTTTATATCTTGAATATTTTCTTGTAGAACATCCAAATGATATAACTCGGCGGCTTTTAAAGAAGCAATCGCTCCTAGATGT
This sequence comes from uncultured Coprobacillus sp., assembly GCA_964434915.1. Classification (GTDB taxonomy): domain Bacteria; phylum Bacillota_I; class Bacilli_A; order Erysipelotrichales; family Coprobacillaceae; genus CAYSWW01. The sequence continues at coordinate 4,242 of CAYSWW010000057.1, read as the reverse complement.
ATATCATTTTGATCAGAGACATATTTGGCAGCTGCCGCAGTATTCGCAAATTCATGTGGTTGAATATGCTTATGCTGACTTAAAAAAGTACTGCATTGTAAAATACCTTGAGGATGTGAATAAACATCTGTTAAATCTGCCACTGTACTATTATGAATACCTAAAAGATGTTGAGAAATAGATAAACTTTGTTCACCAACTATTGAAAAACCGTAATCTCTAATTAAATCATAATTATCATTAATAGCTCCGGTAGAAGAATTTTCTAAAGGAACAACACCATAATCAATTTCATCATTTTTCAAAGCTATGAAAACATCTTCAAATTGAGGATAATTTTTTCTTTTTGTATCACTTGTAAAATAACTTTCTAAAGCTTTTTCTGAAAAAGAGCCTGAAACACCTTGAAATCCCACAACAATATGATCATGACGAGGTTCTTTTAGATTATAACAATTTGTTGTTGGAATAAATGTTGTTTGATATGATTTAGAAATATTCATCATATTTTGAATAAATAGTTTTGCATAATCTTTCAACGTTTCATTGTGCAAACGATTTACATTTTTTTCAACCACCTGTGCTTCACGATCAGCTTGAAAAACAGTCATATCATGTACCAATTTATATGTGACAACATCTTTCGCAATATTCATTCTTTGTTCAAATAATGCAATCATCTGTTGATCTATTGCATCAATTTCTTCTCTACATGTCTTTAAATCTTTCATTTCACATTCATCATATCCAAGATGCCCAAGGCTGCCATTGATTCAACAACTACAACCGCTCTTTGAACAATACATGGATCATGCCTTCCTTTAATTTCTATTTGTGTATTTTCTTTTGTTTTGACATTAATAGTTTGCTGTGACTGAGCAATAGATGGCGTTGGTTTGATTCCAACAGTAAACACAATCGGCATTCCATTGCTAATGCCCCCTAAAATACCACCATTATGATTTGTTTTTGTTTTCACAACATCACCATCATAATAATAAGCATCATTAGCCTCATGACCATATAAATGTGTGATTTTTTCTCCCAAACCAAAGCTGACACTTTTCACTGCTGGAATACTAAATAATAAAGGTGATAAATGTGCCTCAATAGAATCAAAGAAAGGATTTCCAATACCCGCAGGAACATTGATAATTGCACATTCAATCGTTCCTCCTACTGAATCCTGATTGATTCGCGCTTCTTCAATCACAGCTTGCATTTTTGTAAAAATATCTTTATTTAAAGTAGGATATTGTTGTTGTAACATATCAGAAATCTGTTTTTCTGTCATATTCGTATCAAAGGAATCATCATAAACATCCTGAATACTTTGAATATGTGCTCCAACCACAATACCTTTTTGTTTTAATATTTGTTTTGCTACACTTCCCGCAAAAACAATTGGTGCTGTTAAACGACCAGAAAAATGACCGCCACCTCTAACATCATTATATCCATGATACTTTACGTAAGCTGGATAATCACTGTGTCCCGGTCTCATGCATTCTTGCAATAAAGAATAATCCTTAGAATGTTGATCTTGATTGTAAATCATTGCACACAAAGGAGCTCCGGTTGTAATACCATGAAGCACACCACTCATGATATGGACTTCATCCTTTTCCTGACGAGATGTCGACATTTTATTTTGTCCCGGTGCACGACGCTTCATATCGGCTTTGATTTTTGCTATATCAAGCTTAATGCCAGCTGGTAAATTCCCCATCACAATACCAATAGCTTGCCCGTGGCTTTCACCAAAGATTGTCAGTTCAATGTTCGTCCCCCATGTTGAACTCATCAATTGCACCTCCTAACATGAGATAATCTTCCCAAAAACTTGGATAAGACTTTTCGACACAATCCTTTTGATCAATCACAACAACATTCTGACAAACTGTTGCCGCAATTGCTTCCATCATTGCCATACGATGATCATTATACGTAGACACTATACCTCCTGTCAAATCTTTAACCCCTTCAATTATTATATAATCTTCATATGCTTTCGCCTTACCACCTAATTGATTAATTACTTCAACTGTTGCAGATAAACGATCGCATTCTTTAATACGCAAACGTGCTATATGCTCAATCTTACTCACACCATCAGCTAAAGCACAAGCTAATGCTATGACCGGAATAATATCTGGACATTGTGATCCGTCAATATCAGTTGCTTTTAAATGACTGGCAATCATTTGATATCCGTCTTCTTGAGATATCAGCTGACAACCCATTCTTTCTAAAATTGCAATAGCTTCTTGATCTCCTTGTTTAGATTCTAAATTTAATCCATTCAACACAATATCATTTCCCAAAGCATCTGCTACCAAATAAAAAGCTGCTTGAGAAAAATCACCTTCAACCTCATAATCACAAGGAACATATTGTTGTCGCCCACGAATAAAATATTCCTGATCATGACGTCGAACAATCTCTATTCCATAATGCTGTAGCATTTGTAATGTTAAATCAATATATCCTTTTGACTCTAATGGAGAAGTTAAAACGATAAGAGAATCTTCATCCATCAAAGGCAAAGCAAACAATAAACCACTAATAAATTGTGAGGAAACATGACCTGGCAAATGAAATTCTCCACCATGTAATCTTCCCTTAATATATAAATCTAAAACATTTTCACGATATAAATAACCTATATCCTGTTGATCAAAAATAGAATAATAAACATCTAAAGGACGCTGCCCTAAACGTCCTTTTCCTGTAAAATGGACATTCGCATCATAAACAATAGAAATAGGAATCATAAATCTTAATGTTGATCCTGATTCACAACAATCAATTTCACAATTATTTTTTAAAAAAGTCGTTGTACCATCTATTTCTAAATAATCATCATATTGAAAAATGATAGTTCCTAATGCCTTCATAGCATGAATTGTTGCTTCGATATCTTTAGAATAGTCGACATTTTTAATAATACTTCTTCCTATAGCCAATGAAGCACAAATAATTGCACGATGCGCCATACTCTTTGAAGGAGGAACCTTTACATTTCCCTTCAAGTGGTGTGGTTGTACAACTGTTCCCATTTTAAACCTCCTCTACTTCATCAATGAAAGACAAGTCACCTGGATAAACATAAGCTTTCCCTATTTTTTCTAACAAAATATAAGATAATTTCTTATGAATATTCTTTTTATCTAATGCCATTGCCTTTTTTAAATCTTTGGTTTTAACATGAGCAACGCAAGGCAAATGATACTTATGTAAAACATTTTCAATTTGTTGAGTAGTTCCTTGTGGTGATAAACCTTTCTTTTCAGCAATTTTCGTCAATTGCACCATACCAATGCTTACAGCTTCGCCATGTGAATACTGTTCATAATGATAATATTGTTCAATAGCATGTCCCAAAGTATGACCAAAGTTTAAAACCAAACGATCACCAAAATCAAAAAGATCTCTTTCTACAACTACTCTTTTTAAATCAACACATCGATAAATCACATCATCTATATCCCGATATAAATCCTCGAATGAATGATAAGAAGCTAACTGATTAAATAAGGCTTTATCAAAAATACAACCATATTTTATCACTTCACCCATGCCATCATCAATAAAACGTTGATCTAATGTTTTTAAAGTTAAAGGATCAATAAGCACCATTGCCGGATGCTTAAATGCCCCTATCAAATTTTTCCCTTCAAGCAAATCAACAGCTACCTTACCACCAACACTTGAATCCACCTGTGCTAAAAGCGAGGTCGGAATTTGGACAAACTTTAATCCTCTTAAAAAAGTACTGGCAACAAAACCAACCAAGTCCCCGATCACTCCTCCACCTAAAGCAATAATCAAATCTGTTCGTGTTAGCTGAAATGAAAGCAACTGGCTATAAATCTGTGGTAAAATATCAAATCTCTTTGACTGTTCACCATGTGGAATAACCACATGTCCGACTTCATAAGATTGATTCAATTGTGCTTCAATCTGTTCACCATAATAAGAAAAAACACAATCATCAGAAATAATCATAATCTTATTTCCCTTAAAAGTTGGTTGAATATACCTTAAAATATCTTTTAATAATCCTTGTTGAATATAAATCGGATAACTGTCTTTTTCCAAGTTAACTTTCATTTCCATCTTAACACACTCCTTACTCAATGTCTTTACCAACAATCTTGGCAATTCCTTTTACTTGTTGAATTAATTTCATATATTTCTCAGGTTTTAATGACTGTGGTCCATCACATAATGCACACTCTG
>CAYSWW010000056.1:0-11192 GCA_964434915.1 uncultured Coprobacillus sp. | reverse complement strand
TTAGATACAGTCCTTTTAAAATAAAATGAATAATCATTGAAAATAGTGTGAATGTAGAAATAAAAAAAACAAACAAAACAAACAAATTAATCCGCGTAAATCTTTTAGTTTATTTTGAATGTTTCTTTTAAATTAATGTACTAATCAACAAGAAAGAATGAATCAAGAAAGTCTTTGGTATGAGAGTGAAATGGAATATTGAATATTTTGGGAAGATAGGTCTCATTCTTGGAAACTGGTATTACTTCGATCATATATTTGGCTATCCAATAGAGATACATGTGGAAAATCGATAAACAAAAGCTAACAAAAATGTCCTACTCACTTAGCAAATAGGACATTATTGTTCATAAATAATTTAATTAGGTAAAATGCTAAGATGCATGCATTAATAGTACACGTACGGTTTGATAAAGGTAGCAATAGGTCAGCTTACTTTTTTATATTACCAGAAATGAAAACGTCACTATTTATCATAGCGAAAAAAGTCATGCTTTTCTTTTGTTGTTTTGAATTTATCTCACACATGAAATAAAATTTGTCTTTTTTTATATGTGAATACAATTCCGATTAGAGAACCAATAAAGACGAATGGCGCAAATCTTACAAATAGAAATTCAACACCGTGTAGCATTGTGCCTACAACTGCCAATTCTGGATTATTGTAATCCCAGTTCAAATAATCACTGTGCATAGTTGCAAAAGCAATAAATACCACAGCTATAATTGTACACAATAAAATAAGCAAATAACGAATTACCTTAATTCTCATCTCACTTTTTTTGGCAAATTGAAAGTTAATACTTTCAAGTTTTTCAGAAATACTCTTTAAATCCAATTCATTCAAACAATGTTCTTGTATAGTTTCTCCAAGCAATATACTTACAGGAGTATCTAGTACATCTGCTAACGAAATAAGCATGCTTGAGTCTGGAACCGATAATCCTTTTTCCCATTTAGATACTGTTTGCCTTACTACATTCAGCTTTATCGCAAGTTCTTCTTGTGATAACCTTTTTGCTTTTCGTAAATTCTTAATATTTTCATTCAACATAATTTGTACCTCCTTTGTTTTGATATAACTATTAAATATCAAAACAACCGTTGCCACAAGCAACGCAAATTAACATTTGTCATTACTGCAAATTTTTATTTATCGTTTGTTCTACAAACTAGGATTTATTACCTATATCTCTCGTTATAAAAGTATTAATACGTATCCGTCTATCAGAGCAATTAAAAGATACATAACAAAGACTCAGGTAGACGCTTCTATATGCTTTTTCAGATTTCGATACAATTCCTTAGAAATGATGTGTAAAGTTATTTTCTTTGATAAACAATCCTCATATAAATAGTACGAACAAAAATAACAGAAAGTGAAATATGAACGTAACAACTTTATTACTTTTCTTAAATTTCTCTTGATACTCCGCACTATTTTTTTTCGATCTTGCACCTCATCTGGATAAGATGAATAGTTTTTCAAATTTTTGTCATCTTTACCTGTTTCCCAAAAATGGTTTCGATTACTATAATTATTCTGTTTCACTCCAAACTGGGATTTACCTACTTAAATCAAAGAGAGAATTTCATGGTCCTTTACATAGTACCGTATATTTTTACGACTCTTTTAAATAATAGTGTGTCCCTCTGCTTCTCATTTCTTTTTCTGTGCTGCAATATCATATGGATATTGAGCATTTCGTTTTCAATGTTCTCCAATCAGGTGTTTCCTCTTTTGAACGCTGATAACTTGCCCATGCCACAATAGAAACAAGATTCAGTAAAATCTGCACTACTCAACTCTGCAAAGTATTCTCGTATTTTCCCAACAGTCATCACTTTACCATACGCAATTTTTTTATTACCTTGTCATAATCGATTGGTGGGGCAAAATACATTTTACTTCCACCGTATTTTTCAATACTTTTTTAATCTGTAATGATTTGAAATTTTGGCATATCCTTATTATCGTGCAACATAGCATTAAAATCTTATTTGCCATTTTTTTTACCTCATACTTTAAGGATAATCTGTTTGTCATTCTTATGCAATAAGGCTGTTTGAAAATTTTGACAACTCTCATTTGTCTTTATAGTGTATTGTATCATGCTGTTATAAGCATTGTCATTTTTTACGCTTTTGAAAAGCTACATATTAGCCAATATTTTGTAAAGGGTGTTATTCAGTATTGTGATAAATTATAAAATAAGGTTTTAATCAAACAGAAATGAAATAATCTGTTGCTTCAAAACATAGAAAACGACACTCTTTTCAAGTGTCGTTCTTCCAAAACTCGGTATTTCTTTGTATAAGTCATTACATAGGACGCATTCGTTTGTTGTAATTTCGTTGGAAATCGTTTCTTTTTCTTATATTTGTTTTATTAATAGATATAGTATTTATGCAAGTATTCACAGTTTCAAAAATAATTAATAGTCTTATGATTTTTTTTCTTTTCTCATTTTAGCAAAACCAATAAACGATAAAATCATTTGTATAATAACAAACATAAAGTAAATTGGCATTAATACCATAGCAATTACATATAAAATAGCTCCGACTAATGCAAAACCACGTTTATTTAAAAAACATCCTAATCCATTAAAAATAGTTGCCAATACTGTAACAATCATATGTGGCATAATGATAGCAGTTGCTAATGCTGCTCCGATTTGTTCAGAACCTTCACTAGATCCTATTGCACCAGTAAAATATGCAAACAAGTAAATTGAGTAAGCCATTCCTAAAACAAAAGAAATAAGCAATAATTTATTTTTCATTTATCCACCATTCCTCTCTCTTCATTGTGTGACATAAATTTCTTTGAAAGACACTTTGTCTGTATCTACAATTCTAAAGTAAAAAAATTGGTAAAAAAAGAATGATCACCATTCTTTTTTAATGTAAATTGATTAATCCTTTTTCAGTTCCGAAAATACCGGTTTGTACTTGTAATTGTAATCTTTCATAGTTAATCGTTTCTTCTGTAACATCAAAGCAAATGTTACCAGTTAAAGAAGCGTCGGGATTTATACTTGTATAAACGATACTATCTTCAAGATATATATTTCCATCTGAACTTGTTTCATATTCTTTTTCATCTCTTTTTAATTTGAAGTAAGAAGAAGAAACACTTAATGCTTCGTTACCATTATTTTTTAAAGTTAAATTAATAACCAAAAATGTTTCTTGAGCATCAGTATTAAAATATTCATTTCCGACTGTTTTTTGAGAATTAATTGAATTAACAGTATATTCTACATCTCCAACTGTAATCGTATCTCCGATTCCATAAGTTTCTTCTTTACTAGATTCATTTTGAACAGTGTTTTCATTTGTTGATGAATTATTATCATCATCATCACTTCCTCCAGCAAAGGCTACAACAACACCAATAATGACAATCGCAATAATGCCCCATTTTAAAATTTTTCTTGTTTTACTTCCCTTTTTCATTTCTCTCCTCCATAGATATCATTTGACGGTTTAAAAACTTTTTTTAGTTGATTCTTGACCGTCTTTTATAGCTTCAAACCAACTTTTTTACTTTCACAGTTATCCTTCCAATATCATTATCTCATAGAAAAATAAAAAAATGGTGTGCTAAAAGCACACACATAAGGAAGAATATTTACTTAAGATCACTCAAAAAAGAATAAATCATCAACCACAAAAACAAGAATAAGAAAAATGTTAAAATTCTACCAATTATTTTTATAATCAATGATTTTGAATTTGAAAATAAACATTCATCATAAATATTAGCATAATTCGCACAAAATAGAATAAGCATCATAAATAAAGAAAATATAGCAAATCTATTAAGAATATCATCAAAAGTTCCAGGTTGAATTCCTTCAAAACTAGAAATACAGGTTATCAAAATGATAAAAACATATAAACAAATATAGATAATACTTTTGACTTTTCCGTCATTTTCTCTAAAACCAGGTAATTTCCAAGTACGTTTATTTGTTTTTTCTGTATAAAAATAACGCAAAATTTTATGAAGAATCTTTGAAAGAAAATAAGATAATTTCTTTTTCTGTTTTTCTAAATCAAAAAGAAGCTCATCAACAGTTTGATATCTTTGGTTAGGATCAATATGTATTGCTTTTTGAATCATATAAGTTTCTTTTCCTTGATATAAATGTTCTTGAGGAAAATGTCCTGTTAACATCATATTCCATAAAATTCCTAGAGCATAAATATCTGTTCTTGAATCTGATTGAGCAAAACCATATTGTTCAGGAGCAGCATAACCATGACTTCCTAATAATTGGGTATCTCTATTTTGATTTTCTTTATATCTTTTGGAAATATGAAAATCAAATAAATGTATTATTTTGCCATTATAGAAGATATTCTCGGGTTTAATATCTCTATGAATGATATGATTTTGATGTAAGGTTTGTAATGTTTGAGCAAGTTGTATAATGATTGAAGATATTTCTTGATGATGGAGTTCATGATTAATTATATATGAATCCAGTGTTAGGTGATTGATATATTCTTCAATGATAATACATTGCTGATTGATTTCATAAATTTCTTTGATAGAAGGAATATGGGGTAAATGGAGTTCTTTTAGTGTTTGGTAAATAGATATATCATAAGTGTCTAATATCTTTTTGATATAAAACAGTTGATCTATTTCTGATTGAACTAAATAAATGCTCTGATTTTTACCTGCTTTTATTAATGATATATCTTTATAAATTTCTAAACTCAATTTTCATTCCTCCCCTTGCATTATATCCAAATGTATTATATCATAAATTCTGGTGATAAAATGACAACAATTGAACTATTGGATATATTAAATCAAAATAAAGATGTTTCATTTCAAGAACTCTTTGAAAAAATACCTGATATAACATTTGTAGCTTATTTACAAATGTTATTAGATACAAGACATATAAAAATAGCAGATTTCATTAGGAAAACAAATATAGAAAGAACTTATGCTTATCAGATTTTAAATGGGACACGTAACCCTAGTAAAAATAAAGTTCTTCAATGTGCTTTTGCTTTATCATTAGATCTCCATGATACAAATATTCTATTAACTCTTTCTTTTAATGAAAGTCTTTATCCAAAAGTCAAAAGAGATGCTCTTATTATTTTTGGAATTAATCATCACTACGATTTATTTAAAATGAATGAGCTTTTAGACGAATATAACTTTAAAATCATAGAATAATCATTTTACGAGCCAATTATAAAGAAAAATAACACAATTTCTTGTGCTGTCTGATCATCCTATTTATCCATTATCGCGTGAGAATCTTTCTGATTTTCTCTCTTTAACATTTCTTCATAACTAAACATGCATCCACAGTAATTTTGTCTATACATATTGTATTCTTTGGTCATTTGTATTGACTTTAAATAACCATTATTTTTCTTAAAATCAGCATATAAGAATTTTGGTGCTTCCATTTGCCATTGATTACCTATTTCATTAATCCACTGACTGTTTTTATGGGGAGAAACACTTAAAACTGTTGTCCAATAATCATAATGATTGATTTTAACATAATCAAATGTTCTACGCATTCTTAAGCTATAACATAATCGACATCTTAAACTTCCCTCAGGAAGTTCTTTTAATGGATACATATGAGTTAACCATTCACTATGGTTATAAGGATCTTCAATGACTTGAATATTTTGATTAAAATCTTGATTAAATCTCTTTACAAAATGAAGTAATTCTTGAAATCTACGTTGATATTCTTCAGGTGGATAAATATTTGAATTAGAATAATAAATCGTTATATCAAAAAAAGTACAAAGTTCTTTTAAGACATGACTACAACAAGGACCACAACAAACATGTAAAAGTAATGTTGGACGACTGCCCTGAATTTTCTTTAATTCTTCTTGAAGCTTTAAATCATAATTGATTTTCATTATTGAATAAACATACAATCACCAAACGAGAAGAAACGATATTTTTCTTCAATTGCATGATGATAAGTCTCCATAATATAGTCTTTACCGGCAAAAGCACTTACAAGCATAACCAAAGTTGACTTAGGAAGATGAAAATTTGTAATTAAAGCATCAATAGCTTCAAATTGATATCCAGGATAGATAAAAATATTTGTGCTTTCTTGAGTTGCTTTAAATCGGCCATAAGCTTTATAGTTTGCTTCGAGTGTTCTTGTAGAGGTTGTGCCAACACTAATAATACGTTGTCCATTTTCTTTAGCCTTATTAAGTCTTTGAGCGGTTTCTTCATCAATCATATAAAATTCACTATGCATATGATGATCGTTGACATCATCAACTTTGACTGGACGAAAAGTACCTAACCCAACATGTAAGGTGATATCCAAAATCTCAACACCTTTGACTTTTGCTTTTTCAATAATTTCATTAGTAAAATGCAAACCAGCTGTAGGCGCAGCAGCACTACCTTCAACTTTTGCATAAACAGTTTGATAACGATCAGGCTCATCTAATTTTTCTTTAATATATGGAGGTAAAGGTATTGTTCCTAAATGATCAAGTATTTCATAGAAAATACCATCATATATCATTTGAAAATGACGAATTCCTTCTTCTTTGATCTTGACACATTTTGCTTTTAAAGAACCATCACCAAAAGTAATAACAGTATCCATCTTGACAATTCTAGCATTACCTACTAAACATTCCCAAATATCATTGCCAAGCTCTTTCAACAACAAAAGTTCAACATGACCATTTGTTTCCTCTTTAGTACCATATAATCTAGCAGGAATAACTTTTGTATTATTTCTTACTAAAATATCTCCCTCATGCAAATAATCCAAAATATCATAAAAATGTCTATCTTCAATTGTTTGTCTTTGTCTATCTAATACCATCAAACGAGAATTCTCTCTTTTTTCTAAAGGAGTTTGTGCAATTAATTCCTCTGGTAAATGATAATCAAATTCACTTATTTTCATTTAAAACGCCCTTTCATATACATCTCTACCATAACTATTTAAAAATTCTTCTTTAAAATCTAATAAACGATCTTCCTGAATTGCCTTTCTTATATCTTCACTTAGTTGAAGTAAAAAGGCAACATTATGAATAGAAAGCAAACTTTTACCAAATATCTCATCACATTTATGTAAATGTCTTAAATAAGCACGTGAATAATGACGACACGTATAACATGTACAACGATCATCAATCGGTCTAAAATCATACTTATACTTTTCATTATTAATATTCATACGTCCATGATGTGTCATCAAAGCACCATGTCTCGCCACTCTAGTTGGCAATACACAATCAAACATATCAATACCACGAATTGCGCTTTCAATTAAATCAATTGGATTACCAACACCCATTAAATAACGTGGTTTATGTTCTGGTAACCATTTAACCGAATCATCAATCATTTTATACATCACATCTTTTGGTTCACCAACACTTGAACCACCAATAGAATATCCAGGGAAATCCATCTTAACCAATTCTTTAGCACTCATTTCTCGAAGATCTTCAAATTCTCCCCCTTGAACAATTCCAAATAAGGCTTGATCTTTTCTTTGGTGTGCTTTTTGTCCTCGTTTAGCCCAACGTAATGTTCTTTCAACACTGTTCTTCATATAATCATGAGTACAAGGGTAAGGGGCACATTCATCGAAGCTCATAATAATATCAGAACCTAAATCATTTTGAATTTGAATAGATTTCTCTGGTGATAAAAATAACTTCTTACCATCAACAATACTCTTAAATGTGACGCCTTTTTCTTCTATTTTTCTTGTCTTTCCTAAAGAAAAGACTTGAAAACCACCACTATCTGTTAAAATCGGTCCATCATAATTCATAAATTTATGTAAACCACCAGCCATTTTAACAACATCTTCTCCTGGTCTTAACCATAAATGATAAGTATTAGCTAAAATAACTTGTGCATGCATCTCTTTTAATTGTTCTGGCGAAATTCCTTTGACAGTTGCTAAAGTGCCAACCGGCATAAACATTGGTGTTTCAACATCGCCATGAGGCGTATGAAGAATCCCATATCTTGCTCCACTTTGTTGACATACGTGTTTTAATTCGTACCAAAAACCTTCCATTTTATCACCTCTTTTTTTGCACAACTCATTATACATGATTCTATATATAAGTTCAAATATCTTTTAATATAAGGGAAAAATTAAAACGATGTATGAAATATTGTAGTATTCATTTATTGAAAAGTGATATAATACATTTATGTTAGTAGAATTTTTATGAGGAGGTATGTAAAGAGAATCGAAAGTTATCTTGGCTGAAGTTCAATGATCGTGGTTTGAATCAAGCTAAAGATGCTAAAAATCCATAGGCTAAAAAATGAACTTTATTTTCTATTTTTCAATCGAATTTAGATGCATTTTTTATGGTGCGTATAAGAGCATTATATGATCAAATGTTGGTTTATCTTGCTTCAAAGGAAAATAAGACAGGAATGATACTTGAATAATAGTTAGATGCTTGTATGAAAAGAGTATCTTTCTTAAATAATAAGAAAGATCGTATTTATGAAAATATAATGGATGAGAAAAATATGGTTGGGTATTATTTCTTATGATCCTTTGAAAATAAATCAGATCGTAAATATTTTGAAAACTATTTTAAAAAAGAAATATTGCCGTTGTTGTCCATTAAGAATCAAAAAAAGCTAAATGTAAAATGGGTATTGTGTTATGTGAAAATGCAATGGATGAAAGGATGCTTGCAGTTCCAAGTATACAAGTTAAGTATATTTTAGTTGAAGAGTTGATTAAATATATTGTTTCTAAAATTTTTGGAAAGCATACGGCTAAAAATAAAGCATTTGTGCACGTAACGAGAGTGTTGATATTGATGAAGATGATTATACGTTAAGTGTTCATGAAGATTATTGTAAAATGATGGAAGCATTAATGAAGCAAAGATGAAAGTTGTCACTAGGTCGTTTGGAGATGTCTGAAGGATTAGAAGAAATTGAAATTTTGATGTTAATGAGTTTTTTGAATTTAAAGAAGAAACATATTTTTGAATGTAAAGCTCCTATGGATTTGAAATTTATTGGAGAATTGCATGATTGTTTGCATTTTGCTTATCTAGCATTATTTTATAAACGCTTGGAAGTGAAAAATAGTCTGAAGGTAGAAAACAGAGTTTCTATGATCAAACAGATTTTAAAGCATGATATTTTATTGGTTTATTTTTTAGAATCAATTTTAGGTTGTTAGAAGTAGCAAGTTTGGATTCAAATGTAATTTTGTGACTAGAATTGATAAGTGAATTGAAGCATGTCAAGCCGGAGTTAACATTGATATGATTGTGAGAGGAATATGTTGTGTTATTCTAGGAGTAGAAGGATTAACTGAAAATATGCATGTTATTTTGATTGTTGGAAGTTATTTAGAACATTCACGTATTTATACCTTTGGGTAAGGTGCTCAACAAAGGTCTATGTGTCGTCTGCTCATTTAATGACTAGAAATTAGAGCACCGTGTTGAAGTTGTAGCACTCATTCTAGATGAGAAGATTAAGTAGAAAATTCTTTTTATGTTTGAAACAATGTGGAAAGATAATGTCAAAGCTTGTCGTTTGTTGAGCGATGGTCGTTATAAACGTGTAAAAAACAAACAGCCATCTTTAAATAGTTAAGAGTATTTTTTAAGAAAATAGGTTAAAGATTGGAGGAAACAATATGAGAGTAGGTTTTTTAACAAGCGGAGGAGATTGTCAGGCTCTGAATGCAACAATGCGAGGACTTGCGAAAACGTTATATCATAATGTGAAAGATGTGGAGATTATCGGATTTAAATATGGTTATAAAGGATTGATGAATGAAGATTATATAATAATGCAAGCTCAAGATTTTTCGGGTATTCTCAATGTTGGTGGAACCATTTTAGGAACATCACGCTGTCCTTTTAAAAAGATGAGAGTGATAGAAGATGGCTTTGATAAAGTTGAAGCCATGAAGAAAACTTATAAGAAATTAAAATTGGATTGTTTGGTTGTTTTAGGCGGAAATGGTTCTTTAAAATCTGCTAATATGTTATCAGAAGAAGGCTTAAATGTTATTGGATTACCTAAAACAATAGATAATGATACATGGGGAACAGATTATACTTTTGGGTTTCAGTCAGCAATCGATATTGCAACACAATATTTAGATCAGATTCATACAACGGCTGCCAGTCATAATCGTGTATTTATAGTTGAAATTATGGGACATAAAGTTGGACATATTTGTTTATCAGCAGGCATTGCTGGGGGTGCAGATATTATCCTTTTACCCGAAATACCTTATGATATTGAAAAAGTTGCTGAAGCCATTCAAAAACGTGAAAAAGTAGGAAAGCATTTTAGTATTATTGCTTGTGCAGAAGGAGCATTATCTGTAGAAGAATCTCAAATGTCTAAAAAGCAATATAAATTGAAAGTGGCATCACGCAAAGGACATTCTGTCATTTATGATATTGAAAAACAACTTTCTCACTATATTGATAGTGAAATTCGTGTATCTTGTGCAGGGCATGTTCAGCGTGGAGGACAACCTTGTTCTTATGATCGCCTTATGTCAACACGTTTTGGTGTTGAAGGCGCACGTTTAATTATGATGAAAGATTTTGGAAAATTGGTTGTCTTTAAAGACAATCAAATGACTTCAATTCCTTTAGCTGAAACAGCAGGTCAATTAAAATATGTAGATGTTGATGGTGAAATTGTTCAAAGTGCTAGATTACTAGGCATTTCATTTGGGGATTAAAAATGATACCTTTCTGATATGATCTCAATTAATAGACAATATAAATAATTAGAAATGCTGTCTACTAAGGAGAATTGTAGGTAGATAAACTTTGTTTACATAAGAAAGAAAATAAGAAAAGTTCAACAGATGAAATTTTAATTTTATATACAAAGAAGATGCATATTTGTAAGTTTATCCTAAAGTAGAATATAGTTTAAGTCCATTAGGAGAAACAATCAGTTATTAGTATAATGGAACAATGGGGAATAGAATGTAAGAATAATCATTATTGAAAACATATCATATATATGTGATTAATTTATAAATTTTGTGCATAATATCTTTGAGCTTAACTTTTATTAATTGATAAAATAGTTGAACTCTTAGCCTGATTTTTATATAACCTGACTTTAGTATCCGGTATTAAAATCTAGTGATAGTTTTATAAAATATTTA
>CAYSWW010000055.1:0-11197 GCA_964434915.1 uncultured Coprobacillus sp. | reverse complement strand
TTTCTACATAGAGATTCCAGATCTCTCAAATGAGAAGCATTACATTATCATATCCTTTTTTTGCTTTCCTGTCTTTTTAGATACTTACCTAGATTCACTTCTTTTAGTGTCTTTAGGAAAGCCATCAATCAAAATAACAATATTTAATGATAAAGATAACTGTAATGCATTATAAATGGGACAGTTTCTATAGTCTTATTGTACTAAAAAAGATGATGTCTTTTAGTATTTTTTACTCATTCATCATTTTTTTTATTTAAATTGAGCTATATTTATTTCGTTACAACTCCATTTTTATGCGTTTTCTAAAAAGATTTTATATGCAAGATATCCTTCATATACATCAACCTTTGAAACAATTTCATAAGGGGCATGCATATTTAAAACAGCAATACCGGCATCGATTACATTCATGTTGTAGTTTCCTAAGATGTAGGCAATCGTA
This sequence comes from uncultured Coprobacillus sp., assembly GCA_964434915.1. Taxonomy (GTDB): domain Bacteria; phylum Bacillota_I; class Bacilli_A; order Erysipelotrichales; family Coprobacillaceae; genus CAYSWW01. The sequence continues at coordinate 10,752 of CAYSWW010000055.1, read as the reverse complement.
CCGCCACCACCTTGATCAACTTTTCCTAATTCAGCAGTCTGAAAATGAATATTTGCCTCATCTAATATCTTTCTTAATCTCGCCATATATTCAGGATTGGCATCATTGCTACCACTTTTACCTCTAGAACCTGTATATTTATTAAATACAATTCCGTTACCTAAATAGGCAGCATTTTTCTCATCATTGACTTCTTTATATAATGGATCGAAACCAGCACTCACATCACTTGATAGCATCATTGAGTTAGTCATTGCGCGTTTCAAAGACAAATAAGAATCGTCTCCACATAAGTGTAGCAATTCACCAATTGTATTCTCGAAAAATAATGATTGTGCTCCAGTTGCTCCAACACTACCAATTTCTTCTTTATCTACTAAAATACAGCAAGACGTATATTCAGGTTGCTCCATTTCTAAAATAGCCATTAAAGAAGTATAGGCACAAACACGGTCATCATGCCCATAGCCTAACACCATACTTCTATCTAAACCAAAATCTCTTGCTCTTCCTGAAGGAACAACTTCGATTTCTGCACTAAGAAAATCTTCTTCTTCAATATCATATTTGTCCTTTAGGATTTTAAGAATATTCGCTTTGACCGCTTTTTTCTCTTCACCATCTAAAGGAATACTTCCGACATTGACATCTAAGTTTTCCCCTTCAATCACTTTAGCAGCAGTTTTTTGTAATTGATCACTCGCTAAGTGAATCAATAAATCAGTAATACCAACAACAGGATCATGATCATCTTCACCAATAACAACATCAATAACAGTTCCATCTTTTTTCACAACAACGCCATATAATGATAGAGGAATTGTAACCCATTGATATTTTTTAACACCACCATAGTAATGCGTATCTAACATGGCAAAACCATGACTTTCATATAAAGGGTTTTGTTTTAAATCTAATCTTGGTGAATCGATATGTGCTCCTAAAATTCTCATACCATTTGATAAAGCTCTTTGTCCTATCACAAATAAAGCAATATTTTTTCCTTTGTTAATAACATAAACTTTATCACCGGGTTTTAAAGATTGATATTCACTGATATTTTTAAAACCTGCTTGTTTTGCTAATTTAATAGATTCTTTAACACAAGCTCTTTCTGTTTTTCCGACAGTAATAAAGTGTTTATAATCTTCATTAAAATTCATGACATCTTGGTATTGATTGTCTTTATATTTATTCCAAGTGTTTTTTGCGTACATTTTCTTTTTCTCCTTTTATTGATTTATAATCACTTTTTATATTGAGTAATCTTGCGTATTTCATCGCAAGAATTAAGAAAAAGATCGATCATTTAGCTAACAAAGCATAAAAATTTATCTTTCTCGTAAAAATATTATACACTTAATGCTAAGAGAATTCCATGAATACGATTAAATAAATTTGGATATAAGAGGATTGAAATGATCTTAAAAAATAAAAAATTATTAATCGTAATAAATAATTTTTTGTGAAATTCTTGTATGATTGTATACATATTTGAAATTATCTTTTAGTTTTTTAATAAAAAACTAAAAATATTTTTAAAATTTAGAGATAACACAAACGAATCTCAAAAATATCAAAAAAACATTTGACATTATGCTTCGATATGTATATACTTGTTTTATAAACAGTTTTTGTTTATAAAAAATGTTTGTGTATTAGGAGGGAGAAAACATGAGAAAATTAAAAGCTTTAGTTGCTGCATGTTTGACAATGGTTATGTTAGTTGGATGTGGTGGAAACACTTCTACTGATGGATTGAGATTTGTTTACACAATTGAATCTCCAGCTCAATCATTAGATTCAACTGTAGCAACAGACGGGTCTGCATTTACATGTATTGCTGCTTTCGTTGAAGGTCTATACATGAAAGATGAAGACGGAAATTTAGTGCCTGCATTAGCAGAAAGTTATGAAATGAGTGAAGATGGTTTGACTTATACATTCTATATTAGAGAAGATGCTAAATGGTCAAATGGTGATGATGTTACAGCTGATGACTTCGTGTATGCATGGCAAAGAATATTGACTAATGGTGGAGAATATGCATACATGTTTGGAAGTGGTGGAGCTAACATTGTGAATGGTCAAGCTATTTCAGAAGGAACTATGGATCCTTCAGAATTAGGTGTTGAAGCTACTGATGACAAAACTTTAGTTGTTTATTTAGAAACACCATGTGGTTATCTAATTGATTTAATGAACTTCCCAGTATTCTATCCACAAAATGAAGCATTCATTGAAGAAGTTGGTGAAGATAACTATGCAACAAGTGCAGATACACTTCTTGCTTGTGGACCATTTGTTGTTACTGAATATACACCTGGTCAAAACAAGGTCGTTTATGCAAAGAACGAAACTTATTGGGATGCTGATGTTGTGCAGTTATCTGAATTAGAAATTGTTATGTCAGTAACTTCTGATACTGCTACAATGGGATTCGAAAATGGTGAATATGATTTCGTTAATATTGGATATGAATTAGTTGATCAATATGTTGATAGTGATTCATACTATCCTTATCCAGCTGGTTATCAATATTATCTTGCATTAAACTTTAATAATGAAGCAATTCAAAATATTAACATTCGTAAGGCCATTAGCTATGCAATTAATAGAGATGATATTGCTGAGAATGTATTAGGGGATGGATCTTTAGCTTCTGTTGCATTGAATCCTCAAGAATTGTCTTATAAAGATGGTGAAGATTTTACAGAAGGAATGGATTACTTGCACTATGATTTAGCTACAGCTCAAGAATATCTTGATGCAGGTTTAGCTGAATTGGGTGTTGACAGCATTGAATTAGAATTATTATATGGTAATGATGAGGCTCCTTGTGATGCGTTAGCAACATATGTATTAGATGCTTTAGGACAATTAGATGGACTTACTATCACTCCAAAGACTGAATCTAAGAACTCTCGTCTTGAAGATATGAGAAATGATAACTATACAATCGCAGTTACTCGTTGGGGACCTGATTATGCTGACCCAATGACATATTTAGGATTATTTGATTCTGTTGATAACATGGCAAATACTTGGTATGTTAATACTGATTATGATGCATTGTTAGATGAAATTACAAATGAAACTGATGCTGATACTCGTTGGCAATTAATGAAGGATGCAGAAGAAATGTTAATGAATGACTATGCTGTAGTACCAATGATTGTTAAAGCTGGTGTAGCATTGATGAATACAGAATTTACAGGTATTGGTTTATATCCAACTGGACCAGCTTGTTTCAAATATATCACTAGTGCTGAAACTGAATAAAACTAAATATTGATAGAAAAACACAGATAGAAAAACACATTATATATCTATAATGTGTTTCTTCTTTTAAAGGAGGGTAAAAAATGGATAAGTCAATGCTTAAATATATTTTAAAACGTGTAGCTATTTCATTAGTAACGTTATTTATTATATTAACAGTCTTATTTATTATGATTAAATCATTACCTGGAACTCCTTTTAATTCAGAAAAGATGACTGATGCACAACTAGCTGTTGCAAATGCAAAGTATGGGTTTGATAAACCTTTATTGACACAGTATTGGATGTATTTAAAAGGAATGGTTACAGGTGACTATGGTGTTTCTTATAACTTGTATAAGGATGTTGCAGTTTCTTCGTTAATGGGAAATGCTATTCAGATTTCATTTATGTATGGTATTGCTGCAACAATTTTTGGAACAATTGTTGGAATGCTTTTAGGAATTATTGCTGGTTTAAATAAAAATAAAATTTGGGATACACTTACTACAATTATTTCAGTTATTGGTGTATCTATTCCTTCTTTTGTTTTTGCGCTATTAGCAGTTTACTTTTTAAGTTTTAAATTAAAAATTTTTCCTTTAACATATAGTTCAAGAGATCCAATTAGAACTTCTGTACTACCAATCTTAGCATTGTCTATGAGTGTTATTGCGAATGTTGCACGTTTTACAAGAACGGAAATGATTTCGGTATTAGGTAGTGATTATATGACTTTAGCAAAAGCGAAAGGATTAGATCGTAGGACATTGATTTTAAAACATGCTTTACGTAATAGCTTGATTCCGGTTATTACAATTTTAGGTCCTATTTTAGTTAACTTAATGACAGGAACAATGGTTGTTGAGCAAATATGTGGTGTTCCTGGATTAGGTAGTTTGTTGATTAAAGGTATTGGAGCAAATGACTATAATATTGTCTTAGCATGTGCTTTCTTATATGCTGTGATGTATGTGATTATTGTCTTTGTTATTGATATTTCATATGGATTTATTGATCCAAGAATACGTTTAGGAAAGGACGGTTAAGCTTATGGACAAATTTGATTTTTTGCCTGATGATTTTGAGTTTGTTGGTGAAAAGCAAGACATCACTAAAGATGTTGTTGCACCAGCCAAGCCTTTCTGGAAGGATGCAATAGGACGTTTTTTTAAGAATAAAGGTTCTGTTATCGGATTAGTTATTATTGCTATTTATATTGTTTTGGCTATTATTGTTCCGATGGTGAGTCAATGGGGGTATTCTGATATTAATACTTCTCTTTCAAATATTAGTCCAAATTCAACACATTTCTTTGGTACTGATAACTATGGACGAGATATCTTTGTAAGATTATGGAGAGGAACACGTGTTTCTTTATTCATTGCAGTAGTAGCAGTTATAATTGATGTTTTCGTGGGTGTGACTTATGGAATGATTTCTGGTTATTTTGGTGGTAAAGTAGACAATATTTTACAGAGAATTCAGGAAATCGTCAATTCTATTCCAACATTGGTTGTTTTAACATTGTTATTAACAGTTATGAAAGCATCGTTGGGAACAATTATTATTGCGTTATCTTTTACTGAATGGATACCTATGTCACGTATTACAAGAGCGCAAGTTTTGAAGATTAAAGAAGATGAATTTGTTTTGGCCTCTCGTACTTTAGGGGCATCACATTTCTTTATCATATTTAAAGAAATCTTACCAAATATTGTGAATCAATTAATTATTATGTGTATGATGACTATACCAAATGCGATTTTCTATGAAGCTTACTTATCATTTGTTGGATTAGGATTACCAATTCCAGAAGCATCTTTAGGAACATTAGTCAATGATGGTTCTAAATTCTTCTTGGTATATGCTTATCAAATGATTATTCCTTCTATTGCTTTGGCAATTTTAATGCTAAGCTTTAACTTGGTTGCAGATGGTCTTCGTGATGCACTAGATCCTACAATGAAGGAGATGTAAGTATGGCGGAAAGAGAAAGAATTTTAAAGGTGAGAGATTTGGAAATCTCATTTAAAACAGATGCCGGTAAGTTAAATGCCATTAGAGGGGTTAATCTAGATTTATATAAAGGTGAAACAATTGCAATTGTAGGGGAATCTGGTTCTGGTAAATCAGTTACAACGAAAGCAATTATGGGAATTTTAGCAAATAATGGAACTATTGAAAGTGGTTCTATTGAATATATGTGGTATGATGAATATACTGGGGAAAGAAAAGAATGTGATATTGTTCAATTGAGTGAAAAGGAAATGCAAAAGGAAATTCGTGGTCGTAAGATTGCGATGGTATTCCAAGATCCAATGACTTCATTAAATCCAACAATGACTATTGGAAAACAAATTATGGAACCAATGATGTATCACTATAAAAAATCAAAATCCGAAGCATATGCAAAAGCCGTTGAGCTTTTGGAATTAGTTGGGATTACTGATGCACCAAAACGTATGAAAAACTATCCTCATCAATTATCAGGTGGGATGCGTCAAAGAGTGGTTATTGCCATTGCATTATCTTGTGACCCATATATTTTGATTTGTGACGAACCAACAACAGCATTAGACGTAACAATTCAAGCAAAAATTCTTGAATTAATTCAAGATATTCAAAAGAAAAAAGAATTATCTGTTATTTATATTACCCATGATTTAGGAGTAGTTGCTAAAGTTGCAGACTTTGTCAATGTTATGTATGCTGGTAAGATTGTTGAAACAGGAACGATCGATGAAATTTTCTATGATCCTCGTCATCCATATACTTGGGGACTATTATCATCAATGCCTGATTTGAATACTGATGATAATGAATTATATACAATTCCTGGAACACCACCTAACTTATCGCATGAAGTTAAGGGCGATGCATTTGCACCTAGAAATCAATATGCTTTAAATATTGACTTAAGAATGGAGCCACCTATGTTTGAAGTTCCAGGATCTCAGACACATAAAGTTGCTAGCTGGTTAATGCATGAAAAGGCACCTAAAGTTGAGATGCCTGAATCGTTAAAGAATCGTATTGAGAAAATGAAAAAGGAGGGTGTTAAATAATGGAACAACAACCTATCCTATCTGTTAAAGATTTAAAACAACATTTTAGAATTAATCGTAAATTTACAGTAAAAGCTGTTGATGGTATTTCTTTTGATATTATGCCAGGTGAAACATATGGTCTTGTTGGAGAATCTGGTTCAGGAAAATCAACAACAGGAAGAAGCATTATTCGTTTATATAAGCCAACAAGTGGTTCTATTGTTTTTAATGGGACTGAAATTGGAGGTAAAATGAGTACTAGTGATATTAAAAACTTACGTACAAATATGCAAATGATTTTCCAGGATCCAATGGCGTGTTTGAATCCCCGTAAAAAGGTTTTAGATATTATTGCAGAGGGTTTAGATATTCATAAGAGTTATTCTTCTATTGATGAAAGAAATGAAAAAGTGTATCAGATGTTGGAACTAGTAGGTTTATCAAGAGAACATGCTTCACGTTATCCACATCAATTCTCTGGTGGACAAAGACAACGTATTGGAATTGCGAGAGCATTAATTATGAATCCAGATTTAATTATTGCGGATGAAGCAATTTCAGCATTGGATGTTTCGATTCAAGCACAAGTTGTTAACTTGATGAAGAAAATCCAAAAAGAAACAAATATTGCTTATTTGTTTATTGCACATGACTTATCTATGGTTAAATATATTAGTGATCGTATCGGGGTATTGCATTTAGGTCATTTGGTTGAAACAGGAACTGCTGAAGAGATTTTCAATAATCCTTTACACCCATATACCAAATCATTGTTATCTGCTATTCCTCATCCTAATCCACGTGTTGAGAAAACAAGGGTTTCTTTGACATATAATTATGAAGAAAGTGGTTTGGATTATGTGGCAGCTGTACAGCATAAGATTACTGATACACATTATGTTTTAGGTACTGATGAAGAATTTAAGAATTTCTTAGAGCATCAAAATGATGCAATATAAAATATATAAGACCGAGATTCTCTTTTTAAGAAACTCGGTTTTTTAAATGAAGGAGGGTATTGATGGAAAGTCATTGGTTTCATAAAGCGAAATATGGATTATTTATCCATTGGGGATTATATTCTGTTTTAGCTGGTGAATATAAGGGAAGGAAAACAGATCGGATTGCTGAATGGATTATGAACGATTTAGATATTCCAGTTGATGAATATGAAAAATTAGCTCTAGAATTTAATCCTGTTGATTTTGATGCAGATGAACTTGTAAAAAAGGCAAAAAATTGGGGTATGAAATATATCGTTTTTACAACAAAACATCATGAGGGTTTTGCGATGTGGAATTCTAAATGTAGTGATTATAATGTTGTAAAAGCTTCACCATATGGAAAAGACATATTAAGACAACTGAGGGATGCATGTGATCATTATGATATGAAGCTTGGCTTTTATTATTCACAAGCACAAGATTGGCATGATCCTGATGGTTATATGCACAGGAAGGACAATAGTCATAAGGATTTTCATGCTTATTTAGATAGAAAATGTTTTCCGCAATTAAAAGAATTGTTAACTGAGTACGGCGAAGTGGCATTATTGTGGTTTGATACACCGATGGGAATGACAAAAGAAGAAAGTCAGGAAATGATCCGTCTTGTAAGAAAATATCAGACACAATGCGTGATTAGTGGGCGCATTGGAAATGGCTTAGGAGATTATATGACAACAGGTGATAATTTTATTCCAAGAGTGGCTTTTGATGGAGATTGGGAAGTTCCTGCTACATTAAATGATACTTGGGGGTATAACAAGGATGATCATCATTGGAAAGATCCGCATAATATTATTCAAAAATTAGTGATGATTAATGCGAGAGGTGGCAATTATCTATTGAATGTTGGTCCTGATGCTTTGGGGCATATTCCTTTAGCAAGTGAAAAAATTTTAGATGAGGTTGGTCAATATGTGAATACATATAGTGAAGCGATATTTGATACGAAAGTCGTTGGTGAATATGTATATGAATTGGATTGGGGAATGTTTACTCGTAAAGATTATCAACTCTTTATTCATGTTTTCCAGCCTAAAAAAAGACTAGAGCTTTTAAATATTCGTAATAAAATTAAAAATGCTTATTTATTAAAAGATAAAAGGCAATTAGATTTTGTCAGTGGTTCTACATGTGAAGGTCATAGCATGATCGAAATTGAAATTCCGGAAGATTATCATAATCAGGGATATTATTGTATATGTATGAATTTTGAAGAAATAGAACCATTGTTTGATTCAATTATTAAATAAGGGGTTGATTTTAAGTCAACCCCTTATTCCTTAAATTTTTTAATAGCTTTATCTGTAACTTCAATATGTTGTCGATACAAACTAATATTAATCGTACGATCGGCAATCGCATAAATTAGTGCCATACATGGAACAGCAATTAATAATCCGAAGAATCCCCATAAATTTCCAAAAATTACGAGAGCGACTAATACATACAATCCTGAAATCCCTACCGCATTACCAACCACTCTTGGATAAATAAGATTTGATTCAATCTGTTGAATAACAAGGAAACAGAACGTAAATAAAATTGCTTTTGTAGGTTGTACTGCTAAAATCAGAATAAAACTAATTCCAAATCCAACAAATCCACCAAACATTGGAACTAAAGCCGTTAATCCGATGATACAAGCAATTAATTCAGCAAAAGGGATTCCTGTCATTCGAAAACTAATATACATAAGACATGTTAAAATACAGCATTCTAAGAGTTGTCCTAAAACAAATCCATTAAAATAATGATTAGCCTCAGCACCAATATCAAACATATTTAAAGCTCTTTTATAACCAAAAAGGAAAGTGATAATTTTTTTAAACTGTCTGATATGTGTTTCTTTATTAGCTAACAAGTAAACAGCCATGATAAAAGATGTTACAGCATTCACAAAGACATTAAAAATTCCAATAGATTGAACAAGGAGATCTAATCCTAACTCTTTGTCTGAAGCCAATAGACTATTCAAGTCAAGATTCATAATGGTTTGGGAAATCGTATCATAATCTATTGTATAATTAAAATGAAACTTTGCTAAAGTGTTATTGATCATTGATATAAGACGACGTGAATAATTAAAAATATTAGAAATAATGATTGTAATACTTTCTGCCAGTCTTGGAATAATAAAAGAAGAAAATAAAATAATGAGAATGAATGCTAACAATAATGTAGTCGCAATGGCTAAACCACGTCTTAAGCCATGTTTACTTATTTTCTTTCCATATAATTCTTCTATTTTTTTCATAGGTATATTCAATATAAAGGCAATAATCAATGCAATATATAATGGTGTTGCAAGAGATAAAATATTTACAACAGTATCAATAACTTTTTCATAATTAAAAATGATGAAAGACAGAAGAACTGTATATGTTATGTAGAGAATTATCTTATTGTTTTTTACAATATGTGTTTTGTCTATCATTTTTGCACCTTCTTATCGTTTCTATTTTAACATAATTAGAATAAAAAGTGTAGCAGTTATGAAATTCACTTTCAACAGAATTTATATAATTTATATAAAATTCCTTTTATTTTTAATGTGTTTATGAGTATAATAAACGAAGAAAGTTTATGTAAAGGAGGAGACTATCATGAAAGTTTCTGTTTTGTTTAAGGATGGTTTTGAAGAATTAGAAGCTTTGAGTGTTGTTGATGTTTTAAGACGAGCTCATGTTCCTTGTGAAATGGTGGGAATGGATAAAGATCGTGCTTTAGGATCTCATGGTATTGATATTAAAATGGATCGTATCTTTGATGAAAGTGTTTATGACAGTGACGTGGTTGTTTTACCAGGAGGTCTCCCAGGAGCAACATCATTAAGAGATGATGAAAGAGTTATTGATTTATTGAAAGATTTTAATGCTAAAGGAAAATGGATTGCAGCTATTTGTGCTGGTCCTATTTCATTAGAAAAAGCAAATGTTATAGTTGGAAAGAAATATACATGTTATCCAGGCTTTAATAAAGAAATTCCTTCAGGTGAATATCAGGATACTTTAGTATATGTGGATCAAAATATTATAACTGGTAGAGGTCCTGCAGCGGCTTTAGAATTTGCTTATACGATTTTAGAACAGTTAGAATATGAAGCAAAAGGGATTGCGGAAGGTATGCAATATCATTATTTAAAAAAATAAAAACTGAAGTAGAAAATTCTACTTCAGTTTTTTTCTAACAAATGCCAATGTATGATCTCGATTATAGGATGGTTGATAGGTAAAACCATCAATATTAAGTTTTTGCAGTTGATTTAATGTTGTTATTTCTTGAATAATCATTTGGTTTAACATTTGTCCTCTGGCTTTTTTGATGATCATTGCATATTTTTTGATTTGATTGTTCTGTAATTCAATAAAATCAATGAAGTACATATGAGGGTGACGAACCATTTGCATAAATTCCATAGAAGCTAATGAAATAAT
>CAYSWW010000054.1:0-11210 GCA_964434915.1 uncultured Coprobacillus sp. | reverse complement strand
AAAGTATTACATTCGTTATTCTCGCCCTTTCTTTGTATAATTTACATGAATCTATATCAATAATCACGTTTTTAATATCAAAAGTAGATATAAAAAAGACCTCATTCTAGTGAATCAAGTCTTTTATTTAAACTATTTTTAAAAACGTCCATTGATTTCATGTATAAATTTTTGATAAGAATCAATCACCTGATCACACCATTGATCAAATTGCTCATCTTTGACTTTCTTTTCTGAGTGTTGATCCATATAGTCAAGATACATCTTCAACCCTTCTTGAATCATGATATGATTTTGAAAATCCGGAATATCCCTTTGAATTTTTGACATATCAAACAGACATGAATATTGTTTATCCCCTAAAATGGATGATTCAATATCATAAGTCTGAGAAAGAGCTAATGTATCACTAGCGATATGAATAATCTTTGGTTCTTTATTTAATAACGCATATAAATCATGATAAATCATATCCCAATTCACTACAACAGGATTGATATTATGATAAGCCTGTCCAATTGTCTTTTCATTATTAATCAATTGAATAAAATTATAGGCAAAATCCTGATTATGCGTACAATGCCAAGTACTTTTCCCATCACCATGAATAATCACTGGCTTATCATTAAAAATGCGATCAACCACACTCCAGCAGCTTTTTCCTTTGACACTTAACGGAATGCGATCATATCCATAAGTTTGTGAAGGCCGAACAATGGTAATAGGAAAGCCAAATACTTCATAAGCTTTCATAAAGATTTGTTCACATTTTGCTTTCTCTCTTCCATATTCAGAATAGATATTATTTTGTTCATGTGCTTCATTAATCATCACAGTATTTTCATGATTATAAGTCACAACTGTAGAAATAAAGATATATTGTTGAATCTTTCCTTTAAACAATTGGATTTGGTGAATAGCCTCTTCTGGCTTATAAATAATAAAATTACAAACAACATCAAAAGAATAATCTTCTAAAATTTCTGTCATTTTTGAAGTGTCATGAAAATCACAGATAATCTGATGTGCATGTTCAGGTAAAGATTTATGTCCACGATTCATAACATATAATTCAATATCCTGATTTTGACTTAATGCTTCACATATAGGTAAAGATATTGTTCCTGTTCCGCCAATTAGTAGAACTTTTAATGGTTTTTTTGTTAATATCATTTGATTCATCTCCATGATTTGATTATTTTCATTATAGCAATAAAATGAAATATTGAAAATACTTTTCTATGTTGACATTATTTCAATAATCCACCTGATTATCTAAATCTTCGCCACATGAACGAATGACTTTCTGATACCAGTAGAATGATTTTTTAGGATAACGTTTTAAATCCAAAAGATCTTTAAAATCTCTATTGACATAAACAAAGCCATATCTTTTTCTAATCTCTTTATGACTGCTTAAAAAGTCAATTGGACTCCAAGCTAGGTATCCCATTAAATCAACACCATCATGTAGGACAGTTCTTTTGATACTCTTTATATGCTTTTGATAATAAGAAATACGTTCATCATCATAAACTTTTCCATTTTCCAATTTTTCATCAAGACCGATACCATTTTCCACAATAAACAATGGCTTATGATAACGATGATAAAAATCAACTAAAGAATATCTTAAACCTTCACTGTCAATTTGCCATCCCCATTCATTGGCCTGATAATGAGGATTTTTTATTCCACGATTATCGAATAGTATCGCATTTTCTAACTCCGTTAAATCTTCAATATCCTCAAAAGAACTTTGAACATTGCTGCGATAATAAGAGAAAGCTAAATAATCAAGTTTTGTAGAAGCTGATTTGACAATCTGTCTTTCTTCTTCATTAAAATCAATTGTAATTTGTCTTTGTATCATGAAATTTAAAAAATAAACCGGTAATTTTCCACTTGTCATAATATCAAAAGGCAAATAATTTTGCATTTTATTTTTAAAGTCAGTCGCAATTATATCTTCACTCTTACAAGTCAATGGATAAAATGGTGTATGTCCCAACATTCCTCCAACTTGAGCCTGTGGGTCAATACGTTTAATAACTTCTACAGCTTTCGCATGTGCTACTTCAACATTCACTGTTAATTGCGCAAACAGTTCTTCTTGACTCATATCATCAGGTTTATGCACACCTGCCACCAAACTTGGATGATAAGGTGCTAGGTTGATCTCATTATAAGTGATATAATATTTGACTTTTCCTTTTAATCTTTCAACAACACTTTCAACATGTTTTTCATAAAAATCGATGACTTTTTTATTAAGAAAACCATTATATGCTTTAGCTAGATGATCAGGCATATCAAAGTGTACTAAAGAAACAACAGGTTCAATACCTTTTTCTAAAAGATAATCAACTATATCTTCATAATAAGCTAAACCTGCTTCATTGGGTTTTTCATCATCTCCCATGGGATGAATTCTTGACCACACAACAGAAAAACGATAAGCTTTAAATCCCATTTCTGCCATATAATCAATATCTTCTTTAAAATGGTGATAATGATCTGTAGCGACAGCAGTATCGCAAAACATTGGTGCAATACCTGGTTCTGGCTCAACTTCTAATGTATCATAAACATTCAAACCTTTGCCATCTTCCAAATAGGCCCCTTCAGCCTGAACATTACTAAGGGCTCCACCCCATAAGAAATCTTCTTTTAATCGACTCATATTTTCTTTCCTCACTTTGTTGTCATCATAATTGTCATCTTTCCTTCAAACTGAACTTCCAATCCTTTTGGAATCAAAAAATTATCTCCCAATTTGATATCTATATCATTGGCTTTTCCATTTCCTTTGATCACTGTTACCAACTGATAGTTATCATCTTGAAATCTTCCTGATTCTTCAATTTCTAATCTTGTCACTGTAAAAGAATCATTAGAAATAAAAACAGTTTTCGTTAGTCCATCTTTCTTTTCTATAACTGGTTCTATATGGTTTTCCATATCCTTTGGATCATATGAAAGACAGTCAATAGCTTCTTCCAAATGAAGTTCACGTTCCTGACCTTTATCATTTAAACGATGATAGTCATAAAAACGATATGTTATATCTGTTGCCTGTTGAATTTCATAGACAATGCTTCCTTTTCTTAAAGCATGTAATAAACCAGCAGGTAAATAAACAAAATCATCTTGATGAACGTCTAAATGCTTAATCAATTCATCCCAGCGATCTTCTTGAATATAGTGTCTTAAATCAGCTTCATCTTTCGCATGATGCCCATAAACAATATTCGCACCTTCCTTGGCTTCTATAAAATACCAAGCTTCATTTTTTCCACTTGAAAAACCTTTTTGTTTAGCATGCTGGATATCTGGATGAACCTGTATACTCAAGTCATCTTCCGGCGCAACCAATGATATGATAACAGGAAATTCTTCTCCAGGATGACCAAACAGCTCCTGATGATTTTCCCATAATTCAAGTAATGTCTTACCTCGAAATGGTTCACTGATGCATAATGTTGATGCATCTTTTTGAGTGCTAAATGACCATGATTGCCCTATTCCATCTGGGAAATCATCATATCCAAAATAATCCTTAACCAATGTATGTCCCCAAATCGCAGGACGAGGAATTGGTTTAAAAAATAGAATATTCATTCTTCCACCTCCATCTTTATTATATAAAATCTATTTTTATCTTCCATTGTTTAAAAAGTCATAAGTTATGACCTTTGACCCTATAAACAAAAAAAGGCAATACTATGCCCCATACATAAACAATGCAAATAATCCCATGATTGTCATAATCACAGATAGGTAATAACCTAATTTCATTGCATTGACTTGAATCTCAAAACCGTATTTATTTTTAAGATAACGATTTGTCTGTTTAGCTTTTGTGGCATGATAATCCCCAAGTAATGCAAAAACAACCACAATAATTCTCATTGGTAAACTTGTCCCAATGCCTTCTCCAATTAAGTTCCATGGAAAAATAGCACAAACAAGTGAAACAATAGACGCAAACAAAGAGGCCACAATATACGGATTTTTAGCATCTTTATGTTTTTCCTGTTGCTTTTTTTGTTGCTGAGATGTTTGATGAGCTTGCGATTTTGCTGTTTTCTTACTTTCCTTATATTTATCCGCATAACTTTTTTGAGGAATAATCACCACTTCTGTACCACAATAATCACAAAATTGTGCATGATCTCTTATTTTCTTTCCACATTTTCTACAATACATGATATCTCAACTCCTATTTCAAAATAACTTGCGTTAAATTCATTAATGCAATAAACAAGCTGACAAAAATACAAACATAAGCATAACTTTTATTACCATTAGGTTCATATCCAGCTTTTTTATCTTTTCTATCAATATATAAAGATAGACATCCACATATAATAGAAATGATATACATGATTAGACTGATATAAAACGGGAAAACTGTATTACCACCAAAAGCATCGATAATAGAGGGTAAAACAAAATCAAAAACAACTAAACCCAAAAGTAAAAGAGAAAGTCCCAACATGGCCCAATTATTCTTTCTTGTATTCTTTTTTATTTGCGTTTTTTGATTTTTTCTCTCTATCTTTGATTCATTTAACGGTTTTCCACAATAAGTACAAAATTCTGCATCATCTGGTAAATCTTTATAACAATTTGAACATGTTTTCATCGTCAACTTCCTCCTTCGAACAAAAGAAGGACTGTAAATAAACACGTTTGACAGCCCTTTTTATGTTTCTAAAAATTATTCTGCATTTGCTATAGCTTCAGCTTCCATTCTTTGAACTTCTGATTTTTCATAAGCTTTCCAGAATGGATAGAAAATCACTAAACCAATTGCAAAGTTAATAAATACAACAATGACTCCACCGATTGATCCACCATTACTCAAGAATCCTAAGATTGGTGATGGTGTTGCCCAAGGTAATGACATATACATCTTACCAACAAATCCAATGTCAGTTAAGAAATATGTTAATGCACCAGTAATTGTATGTGTTAAAACAAATGGAATGATTAAGAATGCATTTAACACAATTGGTAAACCAAACATAATTGGTTCAATAATACAGAAGACCGCTGGCGGTAAAGAAATAGTAGCCAATGGTTTTAAATGAGGCAATTTCTTGCTTGACATATACATATAAACTAAGATTGGCCAACATGAAGATACCCATTGAGACAATCTACATAAGTTAGGTGTCCAAACATATGGCAAATCAGCAACAGCAGTACCAGCCACGAATGCAGCATTATTTTCAGCAATCCATGTATTTGTAAAGGTACTCGTAACGGCTTGTGTAATATTATCACCATGTAAGCCACAAGTCCATAATAATGCAGACAAGAATTGTTGTAATGTATATACAGCAATATTATCAGCAGCAGAGAAGATCGGTAATAATACATTTCCAACTAATTCAGGAATATTGAACCCAGCTAAAGTTCTAATTCCCCAACAAACAATTGTAATAAAGAAATATGGGATAATAGCTGAGAAACTATCTGCAACTGCTGGTGGAACACCATCAGGTAAAGTGATTTTAATATTGTGTTTATAACAGATACTGACAATATTAATCGCAATAGCTCCAGCAACCATGGCAGTGATAACCCCTGCACCACCCCAATAAGTTGTTTCAAGTGCAGAAGGAAGTGAAGAAGCATCAACACCTTCAATAAACAATTGCCCAACAGAGTCATAATTCAATAAAATGAAAGCGAAAAATGCTCCGACAGCTCCAGTTGTTTTGTTGAAACCTTTAATGCCTGCATACTCTGAACCAAATGCAATAACAATGTAGATAGCCATAAATCCCATTGATAAACTGTTAACAAGTGAAATATCAGCAGCCCAAGGTTTTAAGAATGATAATAAAGCCGTTTCCGTCAACTGGCCATCTGAGGCAAACAAGTTGATAACCAAGAAAATAGATCCAACCATTGTAACACCAATAGCAGCTACCATTCCGTTAACCAATGCACGAACAAACGGAATTTGTCCAAACTTTGTCATCGGACCGGCAATCACGTCAACTTTTTCCATGAGTGAGTCCATAAAAGACTTCTTTTCAATAGACACAAAATATTCTCCTCTCTTTATAAATTTTTAAAACGTGTAAACGTTTTCTCTATACTTAGTATTTTATCTTTTCTTTTCAAAATTTCCACATTATTATTTGTCACAACTAATGTCTTTTTTCTCACAAAAAGTGCCTAACATGTTGATTTTTTCGTCGTTTTTATCATAAATCTTTTGTACAATTTTGTCGAGAAATCGTTTACACAAAGTTTTGAATTTGCTATAATTTTGAATTAAGGAGGAGGGTATATGAAATTTAAAAAAAGAGAGCTAGAAATTTTAAAATTACTTGTCACATCTACTGATTATATTTCTTCCTATGATATTGCGACAATCACAGGCATTAATCGACGTTTAGTCAGAGATGAAATTGCCAATATCAAAGTCATTTTAAAAGATTTAGGTTATGAGCTAATTTCTAAAACTTCTAAAGGATATATGATCAAAAACAAATCATCATCTTCCCTCAAATCTTTGCGTTCTTTCATTGAAGATGCTCAAAAACATCGTGAATCTTTATTCCCTACTCAACCATGGGAAAGAAGAAATTATATTTTAAACCGTCTGATTGATATTGATGATTATATGAAGATTGATTTGTTGGCTGAAGAACTATTGGTCAGTCGTTCAACCATTTCTAATGACATCAAAAATTGTCATCGCGCTATGAAAAAATATCATCTTTCATTATCACAAAAGCCCAATTATGGAATTAAAATTTTAGGACAGGAAGTAGATAAAAGAAAACCCATTTGTGATTCCCTTTTTATCAATTTGAGACAGTCAGAAATGTTTTATGATTATCTGAATTCATTTATTTTAGAACCAGCATCACTAGAACATGGTATTTTAGAAATCATCAAAAATTATCAGATAGAGTTCTCTGATTTTGCTTTATGTGATTTTCTCTTATCCTTATCTGTTAGTCTTTCACGTATTATTCGTGGAAAAACCATTCAGGAATCACCAGATATTGCATCAATAGCCTCACGTCGTGAATTTGACGCAGCCAAAGAAATCGCTCTATTTATAGAAAAAAATACTGACTATCATATCAATATGCACGAGATTCACTGGATTGCAATCGAACTGATCTGTAAACGTTCAACTCAAGGTTTGACATTTCATCAGGATCCAACTGTTATGATGATAACCAACGAAATTTTACAAACCATCGCTCAACAGACATTATTTAAATTCAATAATGAAAGATTCAATAACACTTTTAATCTATATGTAGAAAATGCTTTGCTTAGAATTAAATATGATGAAAAAATTAGAAATCCACATTTTGATGAATTAAAAACAACTTATCCTCTTGGTTATTATTTTGCTGAAATATCTTCATCCATTATTGAAAAATATACCAAAAGAAAATTATCTATGAGTGAATTGGCTTTCTTTGCAGTTATTTTCAATAATGCTGTCTTTAATCGTCATACCTCAAAAAAGAAAGTTTTACTTTTATGTGGTTTAGGTGGTGGTGCTCAGGAGTTGACTGCTTATCAGATTTTAAAACATTTTGAAAATCAAATTGATATTATCAAGACATTATCATATTATAAACTGCCTGATGAAGATCTGACACAATATGATTTTATTATCTCAACTGTTCCTATTCATAGAAATCTTTCGATACCTTATATTAATACTTCATCTATTATTACATCAGATGATATGGACTCCATCAATAATTTTTTGATTTATCAGTATTATCAAAATATTCTTCAAACAACTTTCTTGCCTCAACTTTATAAAGATCATATCTCTGCCAGAAGTAAAAACGAAGTCATCAAAGAATTTTATCAATTGTTTAAAAATCAGTTCCCACAAATTAAAGAATCATTCAAAATGCATATAACTCATTCTGAATATCATCAAATGACTACTTATCCACATCAAATTGCACTGATCAGATTGAATAAATCAATTAATAACAATGATATCCTTTCCGTTATCATTCTTAATAAAAGCATCATATGGAACAAAAAAGAAGTTCGTATCATTATTTTATTTTCTTGTGTTGATCCTCATCACTTTATTTATAATACACTCAATAATACTTTAAAAAGTTTAACTTCACATCAGGATGACATTCTTGAAATCATTAATCATCCGTCCTATTCTCAATTTATGAACGCTATTTTCAAACATCAAAAACTCATGAATCTGTAAAAGCGAGCCGTTAACATAAACAGCTCGCTTTTTTTATTAAAAAATTTGGTAATTTGTAAAATCGTAAGTCCAACAAATTTTGTGCTATAGATTTTTTTAAGGTTCAATTCATCCCCTCAAAGCATTGTCAAGAAAAATCCTGATAATTTTGATTTGAATAAAGTGATTGCTGTAACTATGGTTGTTCCATCTATGATGTTCTCGAAAAGATTTGTCAGTTTCTCAAGATTCCAAAAAAAGTTATCATAATTGCATGAAAAGCAACCCTTTTCATGCAATGGGAAGAATATCCAGTTCTTCTTGTTAACTTCTTTCCCTATGAATGTGAGTATAGAGTTCCCTTTCCCTTCAATGAATATTTGTACTTGCAGACATATTATTATTCTTTTCGTTCATCATTGTCATTATATGGAGAAGTGAAATAGGAAGATTATCAAGATAGGAATTATATTATGGGATGATTGAATATAACGAACACTTATTTATAGCTAAGAGGTAGTTAAATGGTACTACTGATTATCGTTTTTCATTTAACAATACCATTCTAAAAAATTAACCAAAGTCAGGAAAATAAGCACATGTGAAATCAATGGCATAGAAGAGTCTCGAAAAAAGAAAAATCAAGTTTAATTATCTACAGCTCTTTCTTTGTGGCATAAATAAGATATGAGAGAAGTCGCAATCCTGATCTACCAACAATCATTCATGCTCCACATAAACAGATAGTTAGAACTTATCTGACGAATCATTAACCTTGAGGTAATCAATCCCCGTATAACAGAAAAGAACTGATATCAATACTATCAGCAAAGAAAAAACAATAGATTAATACTAAAATCAATCAAAAGAAAAGGAAGATACTTGAATATCTTCCGACTAAACAGCAATTCTTGGATAAATTAGCTCAAATAGGCATAACTGATAATCCGATTTTTTATAAAAGTTCAATCTTTTTTATCTTATTTCCAGTTTCTGCTTGCAATTCGAGAAAAGTCTCTCATTATATGATCTTATAAGACTTTATGTATTTAATGACATAGCTACAAAAGAATTTTTAAGATAACTGTATTAGTGTGATATCGACATCCCTTTTCAATAAAATAAGATTTGAATTTTATAAAAATCATCGAAAGTTATAAGCCTCTTTTTGTGCTTTTTTAAGCGACGATATCAGCTACTAAATAACTCTTTTAGATTATTTGCTGTTTAATTAAAAAATCAGCTATACCATCCTCATTATTAGATTTAGTAATATATTTAGCGACTTTTTTTATTTCAGGAATCGCATTTCCCATAGCCACTCCGATATAATCACGAATCATTTCATAATCATTCATTTCATCCCCAAAAGTGATAATATTATCAAGTGGTATATTTAAATCTTGACACATTTGTTTAATTCCTTTTCCTTTTGACAATTCTGGATTTAAAAATTCTAGTAAAGTCTGTGTTGAACGAACAGCGCGGTATTTTAAATTTGACAATTTTTTATAATAGTCTACCATTTTATCGACTTCTTTCTTTTTGGCAATAAAAAGCAACTTCTCAATCTTTGAATCATAATATTGCCCTAAATCATCGACAACTAGTAACAATTTATTTTTATAAGCTATATCTATAACCATATTATCTTCTCTTAGAACATGAAAAGACTCTTGATCATAAATACCTGCATTAAAATCAAATTGCTTAAAATCATTCAAGATTACCGGTATATTTTTACCATCTAATAAATAACATGATTTAATTGTATTATTTTTTAAATTCAAATAACTACCTCCATTAAATCCCATAATAATATCCACATAATCTGCAATACCCCAATCTTTAATTAAATGTTTGACAGCAAAAGGAGTTCGTCCTGTTGCAATACCAAATAATATGTTTTTACTTTTCAACTTGCTAATCGCTTCAATCGTCTTACTAGAAACAATTCCTTTATCATTTAGCAATGTTCCATCAATATCAACTAATACTAATTTTACTCCGTCCATAACATTCTCCTATCCTTCATAATTTGATTATACATTTATACATTAATGAGTATATAACACTTAAAACATATTGAAATCCCTGTTGTGAATAAAAGGTCGCAATCTTATCAATTGATTCTTCCTGATGAGGGATTACAATTTTATAAGTACTACATCTAGTTAAAAAACTATTTTCATTCGCAGTCAAAACGATAATTTTACAACGATTTTTCAAAATATGTCGAACACACGAATTATAATAATCATTTTTATCATAAGAGATAAAAAAGCAACAATCATTAGAATTTGCATATTTGGCATAATAATTTTGTTCACCATATTGCGTACTCAAATGAAAACACTTACCAATTTTAATACACTTATTAATAAAATTCATAGCTGTTATTTGTGAATCGCCACATGCAAAAAGATAGACATGGTTACTCTTAATCAGTGTATCAGCAATTTTTTTCAGTTCCATTAAATTAAGTTCGCTATTAATCAAATCAATTGCATTTTTATAAACATTAGCAATACTATTTAATATTTGCAAATCAGATTCATATAATTTAAATGGAAACGAATAATCAATTGAATTATAGATAATATATTTGCTGGATTCAATTGACCTAGTCAATTCAATTTTAAAATCCCGATAACCTTTAAATCCCAATTTCTTACAAATTCTTATGATCGTCGTTCTAGAAGAATATGTACTTTGTGCTAACTCATTAATTGTCATGTTGACTACTAAATCTAGATTATCGATGATAAATTTAATTACAATCATTTCTGAATCAGTAAAAATATCTGAATCATTTAAGTTATCAAGTAGACTCATATCATCACCTCACCATATCTTTAAGTATAATTATACTTAAAAAATCATCAATTACTATACTAATTTTTAATCACTGCTATTTTAACAATATTAACTATCTATAATTCTTTTTGATTGACCACTTGTCACAGGGTTAGTGAAATCACTTAGAAAAATCACA
>CAYSWW010000053.1:0-11319 GCA_964434915.1 uncultured Coprobacillus sp. | reverse complement strand
GTTGTCCTTAGTGGTGGAAAATGAGCGGACTAACATCCGGTAGCATCAAACGGAAAGAATTGCCGTCGCAAAGGCTAGAGGCGTCCACTTCGGCAGGCCACTGATGGAATCGCTGGAGCATTTTGAAACAATCGTTCATCTTTGGAAACAGAAAAAAATAAACATCCGGGAAGCCTTGGAACGCAGTGGAAAGAGTGTGTCCACCTTTTACCGCAAGGACCAGATGTACAGAACCGACAAAAAATAAGTTGTCAAATTGTACACTTTATGAAAATTTCCAAAATCGTTCTTGTTGTCCATTAAAATATCGGAAAAACAAAAAAATTTCTTAAAAAAGTCCGAGGCAGAGAAAAAACGTTTCACTTTTTGAAAGATATGCTATATAATATTTCTAGAAACTTATTGTTATAAAGTGTACTATTTGATTGTTATCCTTTTGTACGAGATGTTTGAGAGGAGGAAGGTATGGTGTGAAAGAATACAAAAAAATGGATTTCCACTATGTTCGTAATTCTGGCGGACTGAGCGACAAGGAATTATCAAAATTGCCTGAAGAAGAACTTGAGGAATATCTCAAACAGGATAGTTTTATACAGGAAAAGAAAAAGTATAAGATCAAATCAGACTTTATTCTTCGGGAGATAGCGGGGGAATATGCGATTGTGCCGGTTGGCAGTGATAATCCTTTCTCCAATGCCATGTTGATGCCGAATGATTCGGCAGTATTCCTGTGGAAAGCGTTTGAACGCCCAAATACGGTACAGGATGTCGTGACAAAAGGGATGCAAGAGTATGAAGTCACAGAAGATGTGATCAAAAAGTCAATCGAGCAATTTGTTAAAGAGTCTTTGGAGTATCGGATTTTAGAGGAGGTAGAATAAAATGAAGAAGATGTGGAAAGAGCCGAGCATTCAGGTGCAGAAGTTTGTGCCGAATGAATATGTGGCAACATGTTGGCAAGTAGCATGTGCAGTTGGTAATGGAGACTATGGAGGTTATAATTGGAGTTATTGGGGGAATGTTCGCCCTTCTGGCGATCAATCAAATGATCATACAGGCAGTTGCAGTTTTGCAGTCAATAACCAGTTTAGTGTTAATGAAAATGGAAGTGTGACATTCGTCAGTGAAAGCAGTAGTGATCAGGGTACACTGACAGGTGGTTATACAAGTTACATTGACAATAATGATAATGACATAGTTGATGCCGGAGATGTTATTTTCTGGTACACTACGGGTAGCGGTAATAGAAGATGGAATCATTATGGAACAGTAGTGAATATCAGTGAAGACCATCCAAATCGTTCTTAAATACATAATTTTTTAATGATATGCGTGATATGAAAGCTACAATACTTTCATATCACGTTTGTTTTCATGGGAAAGCCTTGATGATACAAAAAGGCAGATATATAAGGAGATTGCTATGGAATTTACAGACTTTAATCTGACAAATGAAAAAATCATACTTTCGTGGGGTATGAGAATGCAGCGTCCTGTAAACGGCAGTTTGGAACTCCTTCCACTGTGCAATATGTCCTGCGACATGTGCTACATCCGAATGGGCAGACAGGAGACCGAAGAGCAGGGAGGGCTCCATTCAGCAGATGAGTGGATTCGCCTAGGACATGAAATGGTGGAGGCGGGGGTGCTTTTTCTTCTGCTCACTGGCGGAGAACCCCTACTTTTTCCTGGATTCCGAACGCTTTATAGAGAATTGAAGAAGGCGGGCATAATCCTGACCGTGAATACGAATGGGACACTTTTGGATGAGGACTGGGCGGATTTTTTCGGGAAATATAAGCCCCGTCGGATTAACATCACTCTTTACGGAGCAAATGAGAATGCTTACCGTGACCTGTGCCATTATCCGGGTGGCTTTGAAAAGACTGTCCAGGGCATCCAGTTGCTTAAGGAGCGTGGGGTTGATGTCAAAATCAACGGAAGTGTCACAAAATATAACCGAGATGACATGGAAGCTATCTATCAGATTGGACGGAATCTTGACGTTCCGGTGCATATGGATACCTATATGCTGCCGGGAATACATGAGCGAGGTCGGTCTTTTGAAGAGCAATCCCGACTGATGCCAGAGGAGGCAGCGGAGGCCAAATATTTATATGCACCGAACGGAGAATGAGCCGGAAATGTTTTTACAATATGCAAAAGAAACGTTGGCGCGGACAGAACAGAAGAAGGTCATGTACCCTAGCCAGATTTCCTGCCTTGCTGGGAACTGTTCGTTTTCCATCAGCTGGAAAGGAGAAATGCGTCCATGCGTCACATTTGATGAACCGGCTGTTCCGGTATTTGAGAAGGGGTTTGAGGCCGCATGGCAAGAGTTATCCCGTAAGGCAAAGACATTCCAAGTTTGTGAGGACTGCGTCCGATGTTCGTTGCGTCCGGTTTGCCAAATTTGTCCTGCAGTGGCATTTCTGGAGACAGGGCAGTATGATGGACTACCGGAATATTTATGCAGGTATTCAAAAGAAAAAGTACGTTTGCTGAAGGAATTTGTTGACGTAAAAGAAGGAAGTAGGCATTGATGGATAAAATCTTTTTTATTGGAACGTTTTGTTTCCGGATAATTTGTGAAAATTGGATTCCCATACCCGAAAAATTCCAGTTGTTCGAGGTGGAAATACCGGGAGCTCCGGATTTTACTTATCGAATCCATATCGTGAATCGGCTTCCCGAGCCGGAAAGCCGGCTCGTTGTGAAGCGTCCGGACCTTACCGTATATGAAGCGCCCGGAGGGGAGTGTCGTCTGATTGGCATACCCGGACAGGAAGGATGGTTAGCTTGTTATGAGGAGTTGGGCAAATGGCAGGGAAAAATCTCTCTGACACCTGCGATGATCCCGGCACTCAAATATGACACAGTGTTCACCTCTCTGTTTGCGCTAGAGCGGCACATGATAAAACGGGATAGCCTGATTCTGCACTGTGCATACATAAAGCACAGAGGGAAATCCATCCTGTTTTCCGCACCATCGGAAACAGGGAAATCCACACAGGCAAGACTGTGGGAAAAATACAGGGGAAGCGAGACCGTAAACGGAGACCGAGCGCTACTACGAAAAAAGGCCGGGATATGGTATGCTTGTGGCTGGCCCATCTGTGGCTCTTCGGAAATCTGTCGCCTTGAGAATATTCCAATCCATGCCATTGTCATGTTGCGCCAAGGAAAGAAAAACATCGCGGAACGGTTGTCTCCTATGCAGGCTTTTACACAGATGTATGGTCAGATCACAATCAATCAGTGGAATCCGGTGTTTGTCTCAAAGGCTGTTGAAAAGATTGAAGATTTGGTATCGTCGGTTCCCGTGTTTCAATTGACCTGTGACATGACAGAGGGTGCTGTACAGTGCCTAGAGCGAGCATTGTTTCAGGACAGTGATACCATGAAAGACTTCCAGCTATCCTGAATATGAATATCTTCTGTTCATAACAGAATGTGGTCCAATTACCGTTGTTGTCATAATTGCAGAATTTGCAAGGTATCATAATCCGATTCTCAAGGATCATTTTGACAGGGTCAAGAACAGAAACAAAAAAAACGAGAATTCTCAAAAGTATTTAAAGATGAATATGTTTCTAAGTGAACGTAGAAAAACAAATAAAAACTCATCATCTTAAATTTATTCTTTTTTAACGACCAAAAATTACTATTTATACAATTTTTCTCATATACATATATCAACATTATGTATGATGATTTACTACATGCTAAAAATTTCGACTCATTCAAGATTTTCGCAATAAATAAGCAATGATTACTTATTACTAACTATGTTTCTTTTAAATGAAAAAGTATACTATTCTATGTTTTTTAAGATTTAAAATCTATTATCAAATAACCAATATGAAGAATGATAGTAAATAAAAAAGGGTATTAAGATTAGTATTCTTTTAGTCAAGATATTTATTTATATTGTTTATCGTAAGCGTTAATATAAACAGCCCTACTATTCGTACATTAATAGATAGTAGGGCTGTTTTAATAAAGCTTATTTTTTAAGCTAATTTCACTATGATTACAGATCTTTCAATATAACATTATAAAGAAAGATTTTTCAAAAGTATAAAAACATCAAAAAAAGTTATAATATGTGTATGACAATAGACAAATATGGAAAATATAAGATAAGAAATTGTTAATTTTACAAATCTTTTTATAACAAAATTTAAATAATTGTTGAAAAATAGAGGTAAAAATAGTGAAAAGCACAATTTCTTTTTTTAGAAATTTGACAAACTTAAGAAAATTTGTTATTATGCGTTGGGGTGAAGTAAGATGTACTTCAATACACATACACATTTAAATAGCGAACAATTATATCTTAACAGAGCAAATTATATTCAAAGAGCTCATGAAAACGGTGTGTCATATATAGTTGTTGCTGGATATGATTTGTCATCATCACGGCTTGCAGTAGAGATTGCTCATGAATATGAAAATGTTTTTGCAATAGTCGGAATTAGTCCAAATGATTGTCTAAAAACGACAGATGATGATTTGAATGAAATAGAAGCACTACTTCAAGACCCTCGTGTTGTTGCCTTAGGTGAAATTGGACTTGATTATCATTGGTATGATGTCCCTCGTGATAAGCAAAAAAATATTTTTATCAAACAGATAAATATTGCAAAAAAGTATGATAAACCGATTGTTATTCATGCAAGAGACGCCTATGAAGATATTTATTGTATTTTGAAGCAAGCAGCACACCGTGGCATTATGCATTGTTATAGTGGTTCAGCAGAGATGGCTAAGCGTTTTATTGAGATTGGATTTGAAATCTCTTTAGCTGGACCTGTTACGTTTAAAAATGCAAAAGTACCAAAAAATGTTGCGGAAAAAATTGGTATTGATCATTTAATGATCGAAACAGACTGCCCGTATTTAACACCTCACCCATTTAGAGGAAAGTTGAATGAGCCAGCAAATGTTGTGTATATTGCCCAGGAAATAGCAAAGCTAAAGAACATGGAGATAGAAGACGTTGCTAGAATCACAACATTTAATGCCAAAAAAATGTTTGGGATTAAATAAGGAGGATTATAATGATGTTACAAAAGGCTAAAGAAGTGATAGCCTCGGCGAATAGCCGAACGAAAGGTATAGTAGCAGTCGCATGTGTTTATGTCATTGTTATGTTAGCGACTGTATCAACAGGTGCTGTCAATCAAATTATGGATTTTATTCCAACCGTTGATATTACTTTACAAGATGGTGTCGAAGAAGTTAAAGAATATTTAGTTAAACAAGATACACTTGAAAATGTATTAATTGAATTAAATGTTGAACTTGGAGATAAAGATACTCTAAACAAAGATAAAGATTATGTTGTTCAGCAAGATGATTTTATTGAAATTACGAGAGTAGAAACAAAAACAATTACGGAACAAGAAGAAATTCCTTTTTCAACTGTGACAAAAGGCTCTGGTGGTTGGACAGAAACAGTTGTACAAGAAGGAGAGAATGGGATAGTAGAAAAAACATATTTAGTTACTTATGCAAATGGTAAAGAAACTAGTAGAAAAGTGATTAAAGAAGAAATTATTAAAGAACCAATAGATGAAATTATTAGATATGGTGGAATTAGTGAAGGAACGACTTTTACAGGACGTTTAACAATTTATGGTGGAGATTGTGAAGGATGTGGAGGAACATCATCATCAGGTGTAAAATTATCATCAACAAGTGGTGTTAATAATTCCAATTCACCGTACTTAACATATAACGGAAAAAAATATTATTGTTTAGCGGCAGATCGGTCTATTCCTTTTGGAACTATTATTAAGATAACAAACCATAATTTAGATACAGATAGTACGATTTATGGTATTGTTGTGGATCGTGGTAGTGCAATTACAGGAAATAAAGTTGATATATTTAATGGAAGTGAAGGCTCTGGAGTAAAATACTTTAGTGGCGGAACTTCTTACAATACACAATTTGAAATTGTCTCGTTAGGAAGTGGACGGGCGTATTTTTGGAGATAGTGAATGCTATCTCTTCATTATTTTATATATGATAGAATATTAATGAGGTGGTAGGATGAATGAAGAGTTTATCTTTCAAGTTTTAGCAATTGTTTCTGAAATACCTAGAGGAAAAGTTGCGACTTATCAACAGATAGCGACTTTAGCAGGGAGAGAGAAGAGTGCAAGACTTGTAGGAAAAATATTGTCAAAAGCCTCTTTATATGGTGATTATCCATGTCATAGAGTTGTTAATAGTGTTGGAAGACTGGTCCCACATTGGCAAGAACAAAGAGATTTGTTAGAGAGTGAAGAGGTTTGTTTTAAAGCGAATGGATGTGTGGATATGAAATTATATCAATGGAGATTGAAATAGAACTTTATAGAGTAAAAGGGTTAAATTTTATTTTGAAAAGTGTTAGAATGAAATTAAGTAAAGGAGGCTCGGATATGAATAATTTAAGTGAAGAGTTAAAGAAAGTTTTGTTAGCTGGTATTGGTGCTATTGCTTTAACAGCCGAAAAATCTGCTGATATGGTGGATCAATTGGTAAAAAAAGGAGAACTAACTGTTGAGCAGGGAAAGATTTTGAATGAAGAATTGAAACATACGATTGCTGATAAGCTAAGAGAACCAGTCAATGTTGACAAATTAAGTCAAAATTTAGAAAAAATGAGTGCTGAAGATTTAGAAATATTAAAAGGAAAAATAGAAGAATTACAAAATGCCAAGAGTGAATAAAGATCAACATTTAAGTAGTAAACGTCGACTGCTTCAAATTGTCCAAATTTTAAGAAAACATCATCTTACAAAGGGAATTGATCCTGTCAAATTGCGTATGATTTTAGAAGATTTAGGACCTACTTTTGTTAAAATTGGTCAAATTATGGCTTCACGTCAAGATATGTTTTCAGAACACTATTGCAATGAATTAGTGAAATTAAGAGATAATGTTACACCAATGGATATGCAAGTTATCCGAGAAGTGATTGAAGAAGAGTATGGAACATCATTAGAGAATGTTTTTTCATCTTTTGACGAAGAACCTTTGGGAAGTGCTTCTATTGCTCAAGTGCATAGGGCAACATTAATGGACGGACGCTGTATTGTTGTCAAAGTACAACGTCCTCATATTTATGAAATGATGGAAAGAGATATTGCTTTAATACGTAAAGCAATTAAAATATTGCATTTAAATGATATTTTAGGAAATGTTGTTGATTTTAATATTATTATTGATGAATTTTGGCATACAGCAAAAGAAGAAATGAACTTTTTAAATGAAGCAGTATTTGCTGAACGTTTTCAAAAACGAAATCAAGGGATTCGATATATAGGATTTCCTTATATTGAAGGAGAATTAAGTACGCATAAGGTTTTAGTTATGGAGTATATTGATGGCTTTGAAATAGATCAGTTTGATCAATTAAAAGAACAAGGATATGATCGTAAAGAAATTGCTGCCAAGTTAGCAGAGAACTATATTAAACAAATAGTGGATGATGGTTTTTTTCATGCTGATCCTCATCCTGGAAATATCAGAGTACGTGATGGTCAAATTGTTTGGATTGATTTTGGAATGATGGGGGTTTTGAATAGGGAAGACAAAGATTTGATGAAAAAGGCAGTTTTGGCAATTGGAAATAGCGATACTCAACAATTAGTTGATGTTATTTTGATGTTAGGAAAGCATGATCATCGTATAGATTATACATTGCTTTATGATGATATTGAAAATTTTATGCATCACTATGTTAGTGTGGATCTTAAAGATATTCATTTAGGTCATGCAGTTCAAGAGCTTTTTACGATTGCTCATAAGCATAAAATATCAATGCCTAAAGGTGTAAGTATGCTAGCAAAAGGACTTGTGACAATAGAAAGCACAGTCATGTTAATTAATCCTCATATCAGTATTATTGAAATTGCTGCGAATCATGTTACAAATCATATGTATCAACAATTTGATGCAAAAAAACTATTAAAACATGCTGGTCAAAAATTATATGAAGTATCTGATAGTTTATTATATATTCCTGTACAATTATCAGATATTATACAAATGATAAAAAAAGGAAGATTAAAAATTAATTTGGATATTATGGAATCAAGTGTTCCTTTAACATCAATTAACCATATGATTAATAAATTGATTGTTGGTATTATTAGTACTGGATTATTGATGGCAAGTAGTTTGTTGTGTACAACGCAAATGACACCACAAATTTTAGGTATACCTGCATTGGGATTTATTGGATATATGACTGCAGTAGGAATGGGGATTTGGCTTTTGTTTACAGTTATAAAAGAAAGAAGAAAAAGAAAAAAAGGTTTCTAAAAATTTAAATTTTTAGAAACTTTTTATTCTTCCCTTTTTACTTAGAGAAACGGGTGCGCTATATAAAATATTCGATAACCATTCTACTAACTGATGAAAAACGGCTTCTTCTTTATCTGTAAATTTTACAACTTCCCCATAATATCACCTACACTTTTCACTATTTGATACAATAACGTAAAATTGTTTTCAACTTGCTTTTTATAACACGATTACTATTATTTAGATAAATCTCTCTATGGTAGTCTGCTGAACGAACCAAACTATTTTCTTCAGCAAGTAAGTCCATTTTTTTAAACGATATAGGTTTATCATCATATGGGCCTATATGAAGAATTTCTATGCACATCCATTGTATCAAAATATATTTCTTTGTAAAATTCATTAGGTTTTTTAATTTTTATTCTCTCTAAAGCCGCCTTAAACATATCGTCTGTTATAAAATGAGGTTGGCGTATCATAATCGTATATTCTAGCTGTTTTTTGTCTAATAGTGTTAGATCACCTATATCTTTCCATATCGCTTCTAATGGATATACAGTATAATCATGTATATGATATTTATCATTAGAAAGAACAGCAGGGTTCTTATACTGCATTTTAATAGCGTATGCTAAAGAAAAGAGGGCAGATACCTTATGAGAAAAATTTTCACTATTTGGATTTCCTTTCCCCTCTAGCATAATAAATTGTTGTTGAGGAATATTGACTATACGTGGAGATTGTTTTACTCCGTATAAATCTTTTTCATGTTTTCTCCATTCAAATTTCATATTCTGTTCTCCTTTTTATTTTTGAGAACATTATACAAAACAGAACTTGACAACACTTGTCAGGTTCTATATTTTTCTTGAATTTTTTTAATTCTGGATTTCATTGCTTCTTTTTCCTCTTGCGGTTTGATAATTTCTATACAATCTTCAAAAGATAATACATACGAATAAAGAGTATCATTATTAGGTAATAATGCTGTTACAAACAGAAAATCATCTTTATTTATAATCTTTTCGTTAGGAAATTCATCATATACACGATATGCTATACGTTTATCAAATTTTAATATAACCTCAATAGTATCTTCCTGTTTTATCTTTGTATCAAAGGTCACTGAATTTTCTTTACGAAAGAATTTATCTTTCTGGTAAGTTAAAAAAACGGTATTCATTTTTCAATAGATAGAAACCATATACATACCAAGCTTTACTTTTAAACAATAATTTATATGGCTGAACATAACAAAATACTTTGTTTCCTTGATGATTAAAATAATCAAAAGATATTATGTGTCTATCCAATATTGCCATTTTAACATCATTAAATATATTTTGTGCTGGTTTTTCTTGATACCAATCTGAAAAATTAACTTCAATCCAATTTGTTGTATGTACTTGAAACAAATTCTTTAATTTCATCAACAATTCATCATTAACTTTTCCGTCCGTTGCAATTAAGGCTTCTAAACCGCTAAGAATTTGTTCTTTTTCTATTGTTGTAAACATTGCTTTATCAAGAGTAAAGCTCTCCTGGATTGCAATTCCACCATCTTTGCCTTGTATAGCATAAATAGGGATACCAGCACTACTGATATGATCTATATCTCTATATATTGTCCTTACTGATACTTCAAATTGTTCTGCAAGCTCTGGAGAAGTTGCTTTTTTATGGTCTAACAAATAATATAATATTCTAAACAATCTGCTTTCTTTCACACTTACACCTCTTTTTCTATTTGTGAATACCTTTCAATTAAGGGACGAATATAATCAAAGTTTATAAAATCAACTTTTTTATTATAAGTTGCAATTAAATCCTTTGTTTCCATGTCTTGTTGTTCTAGAGGAACTTTTTTTGTCTTTTGATATACTAATTTCATCATAAGAGCATGCCGTAAATTTAGCCTTGAATAATCTAAACTTCCTCTGATATGAAATAGCTCAATATCTTTATTTAGATTTTTAGGAAGCTGTTTATAAATATTTGTCTTAATTGTTTCTGCGTTTTTTAGGATTTTAGGATCAGCTATTCCAACTGTGACGATAATCAATTTCTTATAATTATCTGGTGAATAATGACTTAATGTTTTAACTAATCATTTTACACCGCCAGCATACAATGCTCCAATATAAATGAGTAAATCATATTTATTGGACATATCAAATTCTTTATAGTCAAAACAGTCTATTCCTAAATTTTGTGATAACATTTGTGCATACTGTTTTGAACTACTATACTTGCTTCCATAAATGATTACTGATTTCATAGCATCCTTCTTTCAAATATGTTGTATCAATCAATTGCGTTTTCCACCGCTTTTAAAATACATTTACTGCTTACAGTAGCTCCAGATATAGTGTCGATTTCTAATGATTGTGTATTAACAATATTGTTGATGATACTTTCAGCAGAACGCCCTAATCCATTGTCATGTTCTAAAATTTCAATGTTGACAATTTCATGATTTGTAACAGCGACATTTACTTTAACATTAACATGAACAGGAGCAATAGAATATTCTCCTATATATTCACCGTCCGAAATACATGTCAAACCAGGAGTTATACCCGCTATACTCTCTGCCTTCTTCACTGTATTGTTCATTAGAGTGAATAATATTATTATCAATACGAGAAAAATACAGGAAACAAAAATAATCATTTTTCTATTTTTTTTCATTCTGCACATTCCTTTCTAAGTTTTCTATTCCACTATAGAGTCGCATTAGTAATGTGAATAATACATTCATTTCCTCGTCAGAATATTCTTCAAATAGATAGTTCAATTCATCTCGATATTTCATAAAATCATTTGATAAAAACTTTTCAGCTTTTGCAGTCAAACACAAGCAGTACGCACGAGAGTCGTTTGGATTTTGTTCAATGCTGACAAATTTCTTTTTCTCTAATAAATTTGCTATTTTTTTTATATTTTGTCTTGAACAGCCCAATAAATTTCCTAATTGAGTAAATGTCAATTTTTCTTTTGATTGAGCCATTAACG
>CAYSWW010000052.1:0-11453 GCA_964434915.1 uncultured Coprobacillus sp. | reverse complement strand
CTTTGTCGGCAAGATTGACTTGCCCGAAGCCTAACGCCCGACCTATCCGACACAATGGCCAAGTGCCGGATAGGAACGGCAAAATTTTTTACACTTCTATTACTTCTTTATCGCACATCAGCAAAATCTCTTGGGTTGTAAGTATAAAATTAAAAAATATGTCCAAAATATAGAAGCTATTATTAAAATAAAATATGAAGAAGACATGTTTAACTTAATCTTAACTTATATTATACAAAACCATGCTTTTTGAATATATAAAAAAAAGATAAACTGTATGTGTCTTGAAGGACGAGATGTACAAAAAGGAAGGATAGAGAAATGAAAAAATTAGGAGCTATTTTATTAGCATTAGTATTAAGCGTAAGTTTAGTTGGTTGTGGTGGTGATGATAGCACAGCAGCAGACACTAACACTGAAGTTAGTGGAAAAATAAGTCTGGATGGATCAACTTCTATGGAACCATTAGTTAATGCTTTAAAAGAAGCAATCGTAGAAAAATATCCAAATATAGAATTAGAACCTCAATTTACTGGTTCGGGGACTGGTATTCAATCAGTGATTGATGGTAAAACAGATATCGGAAATTCATCAAGGGCTTTAAAAGAAGAAGAAATAGCTCAAGGTTTAGTGGAAAACATTGTTGCTATTGATGGAATTGCAGTTATTACAGATAAAGATAATTCTGTAACAGAATTAACAACAGAACAATTGGTTCAAATTTATACTGGTGAAATTACTAACTGGAAAGAAGTTGGTGGGGATGACTTACAAATCGTTGTAATTGGTCGTGAAGCAAGTTCTGGAACAAGAAGTGCTTTCGAAGAAATTTTAGGAGTAACAGGTGAAGATGGACAACCTTCGTGTGCTTATGCAAGAGAACTAAATGAAACAGGAGCTGTTGTTGCGGCTTGTGAGTCTACACATGGTGCTATTGGTTATGTTTCATTGGATAATGTAACTGATGAAGTTAGTACAATTAAGTTAGATGGTGTCGAACCAACAGTTGATACAGTTAAAGATGGTTCATATGCATTACAAAGACCATTTGTTATGGCAACAAAAGGTGAAATTAGTGAACAATCTGCTGCAATTCAAGCATTATTTGAATTTATCGAAAGTGAAGATGGACAAGCTATTATTACACAATTAGGTTTAGTATCACCTCAATAACATACAAAGGATCTTTCAAGGATCCTTTTTTTTATAAAAAAGATAGGTGTTTAAATGCGTGAAATGAGGAAAAACTTTAAATAAAAAATGAGAATTTCTTTAGAATTTTAACATAATCTTAATATATATTATACAAAGTATTGATTTTTTGTTAAGAAGAAAAAAGATAAACTGTGGATAATAAAACATATAAAGAAGGAGAAATTTATGGAAAGAAATATTATTTCTATTATCGCTAATAGAAAAACTAAGTCTATGGTAGAAAAAGTAGCTGCAATTATTTTTACAGTATGTGCAGTATTCTCAATAGTAGCAGTTATAGCGATTACAGCATATATGTTTATATCTGGAACACCAGCTATTTTTAAAGTTGGATTAACAGAAATTTTATTTAGTGGTGTTTGGAATCCAACAGCATCAGATCCTCAATATGGGATTCTTTACATTATTTTAACATCAATAGTTGGGGTCACTTTAGCAATTTGTTTAGGTGTTCCTATTGGTATATTGACAGCAGTCAATTTATCTGAACTTGCGAGTCCTCACGTTAGAAATATTTTAAAATCAGCAATTGAATTGCTGGCAGGTATTCCTTCTGTTATTTATGGATTGTTAGGAATATTAATTATTAATCCTTTGATGTATAAATTAGAATTAATTATTTTTGCAAATTCAACAACTCATCAGTTTACTGGTGGAGCCAATTTGATTTCAGCTATATTAGTTTTAACGATTATGATATTACCAACATTAATTAATATTACTGAAACATCATTAAATGCTGTTCCTGATGATTACCGTAAAAGTTCTTTAGCATTAGGAGCTAGTCAAATGCAAACAATTTTTAAAGTTGTTTTACCAGCTGCAAAAAATGGGATCATGTCAGCTATTGTTTTAGGTGTTGGTCGTGCTATTGGGGAAGCTATGGCAATCCTGTTGGTGGCAGGAAATTCTGTCAATATCCCATTACCATTTAATTCAGTCCGTTTTTTAACAACAGGAATTGTTTCAGAAATGGGATATTCAACAGGAACACATCGTCAAGTGTTATATACAATTGGACTTGTTCTTTTTATATTTATTCTTTTGATTAATTTACTTTTAACTTATATTATCAAGAAAGGTGACGAAAATGGAAAATAGTCTATATGAGAAAAAAAGGCGATTGAGTGATCGTGTACTACATAGACTTATTCAATTGTCAAGTTTGATATCAATAAGTATTCTTGTCGTGATTATAGGTTATATTTGTTGGCGTGGGATTCCGGCTTTCAAAATTGATTATTTGATTAATAAAACAAGTATTTTAAAAAATACTGTAGGTATTTTGCCAAATATTATAAATACGCTTTATATGATTGTAGTGACTTTATTGATTGCAGGACCAATTAGTATTGGTGGAGCTATTTATTTAAATGAATATGCTACAAATAAAAAATTTGTTAGTATTATTTCTTTTACAACTGAAGTTTTAGCTGGTATTCCATCAATTATTTATGGCTTATTTGGATATTTGTTTTTTGGCAGTTTCTTAAAATTAGGTTATTCTATTTTAACTGGAGCTTTAACTTTGGCTATTATGATTTTGCCTATTATTTCTCGTAATACACAAGTTGCCTTACAAGCTGTACCAAAAAGTTATCGTGAGGCCGCTTTGGGAATAGGAGCAACAAAATGGTATATGATTCGTACAGTTTTATTACCAAGTGCGATTCCGGGTATTTTAACAGGTATTATTTTAGCGATGGGAAGAATTGTAGCTGAGTCAGCAGCACTTTTATTTACTGCCGGAAGTCTTGATTCACTTCCTAAAAATATTTTTACTCATTTATTTTCGAGTGGTGGAACACTGACAATTCAATTATATTTGGAAATGGCAAAAGCAAATTATGATGTTGCCTTTGTCATTGCATTAATTTTAATTATTATTGTGTTAGTTTTGAATTTTACAGCGAAATGGATTTCAAAGAAATTTGATGTGAATAAGGTAGGGAAGAAATCATGAGTACAAAAATTAAATCAAAAAATTTAAATCTCTATTATGGAGATAAACATGCATTAAAAGATGTTACTTTAAATATTGAAAAAAATGCAATTACTGCATTTATTGGTCCTTCTGGATGTGGTAAATCAACGTTTTTGAAAACATTGAATCGTATGAACGATTATGTAAACAATGTTAACATTAGCGGTGAAGTCACATTAGACGGTGAAAATATTTATGATCCACGTGTTGATACTACAGTATTAAGAAAAAAAGTTGGAATGGTTTTTCAACAGCCAAATCCTTTTCCTATGAGCATTTATGATAATGTTGCATATGGACCAAGAATTCATGGGATTAAAAATAAAAAACAACTTGATAAAATCGTTGAAGAAAGTTTAAAAGCAGCAGCACTTTATGATGAAGTTGCAGATCGTTTGCATACTTCTGCTTTAGGACTTTCAGGTGGACAACAACAACGTTTATGCATTGCAAGATGTTTGGCTGTTGAACCGGAAGTGATTTTATTAGATGAACCGACGAGCGCATTGGATCCTATTTCAACATTGAAAATTGAAGAGTTATTAATGGAATTGAAAAATAAGTATACGATTGCAATTGTGACACATAATATGCAACAAGCTTCACGTATTGCAGATTATACTGCTTTCTTCTTGGTTGGAGAAATGGTGGAATATGGTAAGACAAAAGATATTTTCTCATTACCAAAAGATTCTCGTACTGAAGATTATATCACTGGACGTTTTGGTTAAAAACACATATAATGGAGGTAGAAAAAATGGTTAGAAAACAGTTTGATGAGGAATTAGAGAAGTTAAATAATGATTTTGTGAAAATGGGACATATGGTAGAGATCGCTATTGAGAATATGGTCACTGCTTTTAAACATCAGGATAAGGCTTTAGCAAAAGAAATTATGAATAATGATCGCTTGATTAATGATATGGAAAGAGCTGTTGAATCTCGATCATTTAACTTGATTTTAAGACAACAGCCAATAGCAACCGATTTAAGAAATGTTACAACGGCTTTAAAAATTGTAACTGATTTAGAACGTATTGGTGATCAAGCTGCTGATATTGCTGAAATTATTTTGGGACTTGAAGGAGAACATGTTTATCGGACAGTTGAACATATTCCGATGATGGCAAAAAAAGCCAAGCTTATGGTTCATGAATCAATAGAATCATTTATTAAAAAAGATTTATCAACTGCCCAAATGGTTAAAAAAATGGATGATGAGATTGATGAATTATTTCAAGAGGTTAAACAAGAGGTTGTTGATATTATCAAAGAAAATAGTGAAAGAGTGGATTATTGTTTAGATTTTTTGATGATTGCAAAGTATTTAGAAAGAATTGGCGATCATGCTGTGAATATATGTGAATGGCTTGAATTTAATCAAACTGGTTCTATGAATGAATATAGGCTGATCTAAGGAGGGGCTAAAAATGAATGAAAGAATCTTTGTCATAGAGGATGATGAAAATATTCAGGAAATCGTCAAATTATCATTGGAATCAAATGGATATCAAGTGACGTTATTTGATAATGCACTTGATGCCATTTTAGCAATATATGAAAATGCTCCGGATTTAGCAATCTTTGATGTCATGCTTCCACAAATGGATGGCATAACTGCGGTCAAAAAAATTAGAGAAACCAATATTCAATTACCTATTCTTATCTTAAGTGCAAAAGATAGTGAGCTGGATAAGATACATGGATTAGACAGTGGTAGCGATGATTATATGACAAAGCCTTTTGGAGTTCTTGAATTGTGTGCACGTGTGCGTACTTTATTACGCCGAGTTAAACCAAAAATAAAAATTATCAAAACACCAACATTATCTATTGATAAATCTATACATACTGTTCAATTAAGAGGTAATCCGATTGATTTAACTCATAAAGAGTATCAATTACTATTATATTTAATTGAGAATAAAGAACGAGTTGTAGAGAGAGATGAATTGTTGAATAATATTTGGGGATATGATTTTATTGGCGAATCACGAGCTTTAGATGTTCATATACGTTCATTAAGAAAGAAATTGGGAGATGATGGTGAAACATATATCAAAACAATTCGTTCTGTAGGATATCGTTTTATTGAAAAGGAGGATACACATGACTAAGTCTATCCTCCGTTATTTCGTTATTATTTTAATTATTACATTGATGAGTACTTATCTGTTGTCAGCGACTCTTATTTCTAATAGTTTATTAAATAAAACAAAGCAAGATATGTTTTATTCTTTAAGATTGATGGATTATGCGATTGATTATGATCAACCATTATCAGAACAAATTGAAATCTTGAATCAATTAACTTATACTGATAATACGCGTATTAGTATTATCGATTTAGAAGGAAATGTTGTTGCAGACTCTGATGTTGATCAGATTTCTGAGAATCACTTAAATCGTAAAGAGGTTCAAGATGCAATTCAATATGGTGAAGGGTATGCATCACGACATTCTGAGTCAACAGATGAAAATATGCTTTATGTAGCTTATTATGCAAATCATTATATTCTCCGTCTATCTATTCCTTATAATGGATTGATAGATGAAGTTCCTGCATTGATTCCTGCACTTTCTATTAGTGCAGTAATATCTTTTATCATTGCCTATATTTTATCAAGAAAATTGGCTTATCGAATTTCTCATCCAATAATTGAGATTAGTGATAGTTTAGATCATATGAGTGAAGATTTTCGTTTTGATTTAAAGCAATACGATTATCAAGAATTCAATATTATTGTTGATACGATTCATAACTTATCACATCGATTAAGAAAATCAATGCGTGAAGTGAAATTAGAACAAAGTAAAATGGATGAAATTCTTAAACAGATGAATGAAGGCTTTGTCTTATTGGATGAGAATTATAAAATATTAAGTATTAATGCGAAAGCTATATCATTATTAGGACCTATGGAACAACATCATGATTTCTTGGATTATCTTTATTATCCAGAAATCATTAACGCTTTACAACAAGATATTCCAAAACAGGAAATAGAACTTAAAATAAATCATAATGTTTATGCTTGTTATATATCACGTATTGCTTTAGGAACAACTTTACTTTTCTTGGATGTTACGGCAGCGAAAAAGGCTGAAAAGATGAGAAGTGAATTTTTCTCAAATGTTTCTCATGAGTTGAAAACACCTATGACATCTATTCGTGGTTATAGTGAATTATTGGCTCAAGGAATGATTCAGGATGAAAATCAAAAGCAAAAACTTTTATGTAAAATTCAAAATGAAGTTTATAGTATGTCTTGTTTAATTAATGATATTTTAATGTTGTCAAGAATCGAAAACATGGATATTAAAGAAGAAATGGTATCTATGAAGATGAGGGCCGTTGTCGATGAGATTTTAGAAAGCTATGAAATGGAATTGGTTGCCCATGATATTAAAATTCATAAAGATTTTCAAGATATGGTTTATGTAGGAAGTCATTCGCAAATTCATACGCTTTTGAATAATATTATTGGTAATGCGATTAAGTATAATATTGATCACGGTGAAGTGTTTATTGATATACAAAAACAAGGAGATGCGATACGGATTGTGGTTGAAGATACAGGAATTGGTATTCCTCTTGCTGATCAATCGCGAGTTTTTGAAAGATTTTATCGTGTCGATAAAGGACGTAGTAAACAACGAGGTGGAACTGGCCTAGGTTTGGCTATTGTGAAGCATGTTGTTTCTCATTATAATGGTACGATCCAGTTGGATAGTGAGCTGAATAAGGGGACAAGAATAGAAATTATTCTTCCTCAACAAATTACAAAAGAAGTTTAAAACTTCTTTTTTTGGTTTACAATAGATGTGGTGATTTTATGAATCAATCATATTGGCAAAGAACATCAAAAAAAACCATTGAAAAAGTTGTACAAATTGATTTGTCTACAGATATTGTTATCATCGGAGGAGGATTATCAGGCGTAGCGTTAGCTTATCAATTAAAAGAGAGTCCTTATCGTATTATTGTTTTAGATAAGGATGCTTTAGGAAGTCATACAAGTGGGCACACCACTGCTAAAGTTACAGTCTTGCATGGGTTGATTTATCAACGTATAACAAAATATTATGATATCCATCAAGCTTATTTATATTACCAATCAAATACTCAAGCCCTTCATCAAATTAAAGAAATGATCGAGAAAGAAAATATTGATTGTGAGTATATAGAAAATTCTGCTTATGTTTATACAGACGATCCTGTTTATGTGAAAGCGATAGAAAAAGAAAGAGAAATTTTTGATGAGTTAAGGATCGATACAATAACCCTAGAAGGACATTTGGCTTCATTAGGATTAAAAAATCAGGCCGTTTTTCATCCACTTAAATATTTATATGCTCTGATTCACTTATGCAAAAAAAGTGGTGTGATTTTTTATGAACATAGTGAAGTTGTCAAAGTTAGCAGACATCATGATTCTTTTACGCTTACAGTGAATAATCATCAGATTGAATGTCGCTATTTGATTCATGCAACACGCTATCCTTTCATTAAAAAGGGACTCTATTTCTTAAAACTTTTTCAACAAAAAGAATATGTAGATTTTGTGGATTATCAAGATGGGAAAGATAGTTTATTATGCGTTGATCAAACTTTAAGCTATCGACCGCTTGGACAAAAGCATTCTTTAACAATAGATCGCTACGCAAAGGACTGGTTTGCTCAAGATAGTATTCCTTTAAGAGGCATTCCATATATTGGATGTTTGCATCCTGGTTCTCAAGAATTTGTTATATATGGGTTTCAAAAATGGGGAATGACATTATCACAAGTTGCAGCTAAGCTCATTGCTGATCTTATTTTAGAAAAAGATAATCCCTATGAAAATCTATATGCTTGTCAATTTTTTTCAATGTCGCATGCGAAAAATTATTATGATTTGATATGGAAAAATACGAAAAAAGGTATGATTACTAATCGTTTTCAAAATCATTCTTTAGCTCTTTTGGATGAAGAGGACGGTTTAGTTACAATGGTTAATGGAAAATTAACAGCTGTTTATAAGGATAAGAAGGGACAATTTCATTATTTGTCACCATATTGTCCTCATCTTAAATGCGTTGTTGATTTTGTTAAAAAGGATCAAACATGGACTTGTCCTTGTCATCAGTCAATTTATGATGCTTATGGACATCTAATAGAAGGACCTAGTTTACATTCTTTAAAAGAAAGATAACTTTCATTTTATGTCAAAATCCCTTATACTATAAAGTATAGGGGGTGTTTTTATGAACTGTGATGTCTGTGGGACAAAGATTCCTTTAGGGTCTCATGAATGTCCTAAATGTGGATATAAAATCCCAACTAGCCATGCTACTTATGATGCAACAAGTCCAACTCATGAACATATTAAACCAAAGACTAAGTTTCAAAAGCCTAAGAAAGACTTGTCACAATATCATTTGCCACAACAGCATAATATGACTATTAAAATAGTACTTATTGTGCTTATCGTTATTTTTTTATTAGGTACTTTTATACCTATTGTTTATACAAGGTATTCAATTAGTGAAAACGATTCTAATATAATGACAATACAAGAAGCGATTGATAATAATTATGATGATGGAACATTAACTATGGCTTTGGAATATAAAAATGATATTCGAGATTTAATGCAAAATACTTTTGCATTAGAAGATATAACGGAAAGTGAAGAAGTTTCTTTTGATTATGGTGATTATGCTCATTTTATGTTGTATGGATATAAAAATGATGGAAGTTATACTGTTTCAGTTACGTTTGAAAATAATGAGCTTCTCTATGCAACTTTAAGCATATATAATCAGGCAGATGTAAGTATCAGATCATCCAATGTGTTAGAACAAGAAAAAGAGTTTATTGATTTAATGAGTCAACAATTTGGTGTTGAAAGTGTTTTTGATTCTTTGCAAGAAGTTGTCCATCAGATGATTGAAGTTCCTGATGAAGAGGATCATTGGTATTTTGATTATCGTGATAATTCTCCTTTTTATATTTCTGAAAGATATGATGATTATTTAGATTGCTATTATTATTATTTAAGTCTTGATTTATGATGATAATACGACTTTTGTCATACTGATAGAAATTAACTTAAAAAAGTATTATAATAAATTGTACGAGGAGGAAGTGTATGAAGAAATTATTATTATCAATTTTAGTAATGAGTTTTGTTTTGGCGGGATGTTCAACATCAAAGAGTACAAATGAAATAAAAATACTCACACCTAATGGAGCAACGGCACTTTCGTTACTTGGAGTTTATCAGGAAGTATCGGAAAATGGTGAAATTAAAATTGTTGAAGGTAGTGAGTTGTTAAGTAGTGAATTTGTAAAAGAAGATAGTGAATATGATGCGATTGTTGCCCCTATTAATTTGGGATGCCAATTGATTGCTAAAGGACAAACAGATTATCGATTAGCAGGTGTATTGACGTGGGGTAATTTATATCTTGTTGAAAATACAAATGTTCAAAATAATGTTTTAGCTGCATTTGGTGAGACGGCAGTACCAGGGCTTATTTTTTCAGTGGTTA
This sequence comes from uncultured Coprobacillus sp., assembly GCA_964434915.1. Classification (GTDB taxonomy): domain Bacteria; phylum Bacillota_I; class Bacilli_A; order Erysipelotrichales; family Coprobacillaceae; genus CAYSWW01. Next base: position 1,717 of record CAYSWW010000052.1, on the reverse strand, counting down.
AAGATTCATCTGATATAATGAAAAATGCTGATGTAACATTTTATAATGCAGTAAGTGATGTTCAAGTTCAAGTTTTATCCGGAAAGTGCCAATATGCTTTAATGGCTGAACCTGCCGCAACAGCAACTATCGCTAAAGCTAAAGAAAGTGATATGGAAGTGCAAATTATTGCATCTTTACAAGATTTATATCAGCAAGTGACAGGTTCAGAAGAAAATGGTTATCCTCAAGCTGCTATTTTTGTGAGAGATAAGGCAGATACTCAAGATTTATTATCTGATTTGGATACTTTTACAAATATTGATGCAGTGAAAGAAGATAACCAGATTGAAGCATTAGTAGAAGAGATTGGTGCTGATGTTTTTGGTGTTCCTAGTGCAGCGATTGTAGCCACTACTTGGAGTCGTCAGAATATTCACTATCAAGATGCTGCATCTGTGAAAGAGGATATTCAATCAATATTAAAAGAATTTAATATTGAATATAGTGATGATATGCTGATTCAATAATGAAACATAAAATCATTCTTATAACTGGTGTTCTCTTATTGTGGGAATGTCTGGCACTATATGTTCATAAAGAAGCAATTTTGCCATTCCCTCAAGATGTTTTTTTGAGGATGTTATATATGTTAAAGGATCTATCATTTTATACAACTTTGCTGATAACACTATCACATGTTATTATTGTTGTATTAATGAGTGCGATATTAAGTTTTATCGTTGCCTATTGGGGAGCCCAAAAACCAATTGTTGAAGAATATGTATCACCAGTTTTATCTTTTTTACAGGCTGTCCCTAATATTTCATTTGTTATATTAGTTTTAGTATGGAATTCATCTTTGCAAACAATCTATATTGTTTTGTTTTTGGTTGTTTTTCCGTTGCTTTATAATAATTTTATTGAAGGATTCAAAAATATTGATCAAGATTTAAAGGACGTCATTTTATTATATCATCCGCCGCTTTTATATAAGTTTATACATGTATATCTCCCTTTGATTAAACCAAGCGTTTTATCGGGGATTAGATCGTCATTGAGCTTAGGAGTTAAAGTAGCAGTAATGGCTGAAATATTAGTAGCTTTGCCTTATGGAGTCGGGCGAGCTATTCAATATGCGCGTATACAAGTCGATATGATAGGTGTTTTTGCTTGGACATTGTGGCTTATTTTAATGATCTTGATGTTCGAGTATATTTTAAGAATAATTATAAATGTTGAATAGAAAAGTAGTCTAAAATAACATGGGATTGTGGAGTTTTGGATGATAAAAAATGGTGGGAAATAATCTTCTCACCATTTCATTATAAAAGAAAACCATGTGAATGTTTCTAAAAGAAAAAGGTATTTGTAGAAACTGTCAAGAAGAGTTCAACGAGTACGTATCGATACTCAAAACAAATATAAATCCATCATCGACAGTCTTAAAGCAAAAGCTGATAAAACAAACGAAAAGCTTGATCCTCAATCACAGGAAGAACTGCAAAATGCCGAGATAAACTATTATCTATTGAAAAAATTTAATTGGGTCCTGTTTTCAAACGATCCAAAGATCCAGGAACCAAATGAGCAAAAGAAATATAATCGTTTTATAGGTCGTTATCTTAACCTATACGATATTTATAATATGCTCATTGAAATTGATGAGACATTAGCTGAAGCCATATACATCAATGATGAAGTGTATGATTTTTATAGAGATACCAAATACGAAGAT
>CAYSWW010000051.1:0-11477 GCA_964434915.1 uncultured Coprobacillus sp. | reverse complement strand
TCATTTGAATCTTTTCCATTTTTCTTGATATGTGTTGATCCACAGATAGGACAAACCAAATCAGATGAATCATTGGTATATAGGTTATTATTCAATAATGAGATCAAATAATCTATATAAGATTTATCTTTAGTTTTTAAGAAATCAATAACCTGTTTTTCACTAATCATGAATATCACCAATCCTTCTATGAAAATTATAACTCAAATGAAAAATTGGTGCTTTCTAAAACAGTGGATAAAAATCCTAAAAATCGGTTTTAAATTAAAAATGTAAAAATAACAGCAATAAAATTATTAAAAAGAGCGTTTTTCTTTATAAATTAATATATTTATCATATTCAATTGCGATGATTTGATTCATCGCTTTTTGTATTTCTAAATATTTGAATTTCAACAAAAGGAGTGTGAACAGGATGAACGCAGGGGCGAAACAGCCGATCAGGTCGTGAGGATGTCATTACAGGGAATTGAAGTTGCAGCCAATGTTGCATTGAAGGCTGGTGGTATGGCATCTAAATCTTTAGCTGCAATGCTTTATGCTATTTTGACGGACAAGAAAAAAGTCAAAGGAAAAGCAAGACTTAATTCCATGTTGAAGTCTGGAAAGGAATTGAAAGTCTTTGCTATTCATCATAATGATTTGAAGTTTTTCTTTCAGGAAGCAAAACGCTATGGTGTCGTGTATTGTGTATTGAAAGAAAAGAACAATACTGATGGGATATGTGACATCATGGTAAGAGCAGAGGATGCTTCTAAAATCAGCCGTATAGTTGATAAATTTGAACTAGCAACTGTCGATGCAAAGACAATCAATGAATATGCTACTTCAAGACAAAATCAGACATTTAAGGATGTTCCTACAATGAGTGATGAAGAGCATGATAAACTTGTGCAATCATTAATGAATTCAATGAAGCAAGAAGAAAAGAGCTTTTCTGAAAACTCAACTTCTGCTCGAACGGCAAGGGACGCCAGTCCGTTCGAGCCTACCTCAGTCAAAGCAGGAAAAGAATCAGATATTATTGATAAGCGTCCATCGGTGAGAAAAGAACTCAATGAAATCAAGAAACGGCAAGAAAAGAAGACGACTGTCAAACAACAGAGTCAGCATAAGAATATCAAAAAGAAAAGAAGGGGGGTAGACATTAACTTACATCATCATACACAAGTCGAGGTTTTTTCTTTGCGTACACAGGTCATTGTTTTTTTGGTCAGAAGATGAAAAGGATAGTACGATGTTTGAACTTACCATTTTCGCGATAAGATAAGTCCTTTTTTACTTCTATTATTTGGAATAGCTTTCACAAATATAAAAGTACCTCTATACTATAGTTATATCGTAAAATCATCAAAATACCTATTAATACAGCTATGATATTCTTTTATATTTTAAAACGAAAAACAGATAGATATTTTTAGTGACTTCTATCTGTTTTTATCTTCTTAAATTAAAGATATTGGAAAAGATATTTGTTTTCTCCCTTTTTAAAATTCAACACCGTGAGAAATATGTAAGTAAAAAATAATTGCATGGATATCTTGATGAAACATATCTTTAAGCACTTTTTTATAATACTCAAGCTGTCCTTGATGTTTTTGAATAAGTGCTTGTTGTGAATTATGCGTTGAGACTCTATCTGTTTTATAGTCAAGAACATATATTTCGTTATGATAAATAAATACTAAGTCAAAAATACCATGGATTGTTTGTTGGAGTTGCTTATCGTAGTAAGCAAACTTTTTTTCTTTATAAACATGTTCTGCTTGTGAAATCATTTGATAATAAGGATGATCAATAAATCCTTGAATTTTATCTTGATAGTCTAATAGAACATCTTTTCCTTCTTGATCAATAAGTTTTTCATCAAAGAGTTGCTGTATGATTTCTTTTGGATTATCATGATGAAAATTAAGATAACTGCATAAAAGATGGACAAGAGTTCCTTTATCAGTAGCACTGATTTTTGTTGTATCTTGTTCTTGAGATAATGAAAGATAATGATCATCATCAATTTCTTGCAACTTTGTAACAGCAAGTGTTGCTGGTTTTGACACATCATAAGGATATTGAAAAGAACGATAATGTTCTTGTAAAGATCCATTTATTGTTTGATTTTGCTTTTCGTGTTTTAAAATGCATTTTTCTATTTTTTGATCTTGAGTTAATGTAAGTGAAAACATTGCATGTTCTGTAGAATCAAATGTCATCTTTTTTTCAAAGTGATATCTTTGTAATTTCATAGCATTTTCTTTTAATGGTGCAATTTCTAAACATTGTTTTATAATTTGTGGATGACGTAAAATCGCTGATAAAATCCAAGAAAGATAATTATTTGTTTTACGTAATCGATCATATAAAAGAATTGTTCCAGCACCCTGACGATGAATAATGTCAGGATCTTCATTAACTAAAAGTTTTTCTTGAATATTGACAATTTCATCAATGTTTTTAATTATACCAGTAAGAATCAACTTTTGTGAAGCCCGTGTCAATGCAACATATAAGATACGCATTTCTTCATTGATTGATTCATCTAACTGATGTCTCGCAATAATATTACGATAACAATTCTCATATTCAACTGTTATATCTTGAAGATGTTCAGTCGAAACTTTCATTCTTGGTTTTATAGCAATCCCTAAATGCTTATCAATCATCATACGTTCTTTACTGTCTTGGGTATTAAATTGTTTATGCATTTGACAAACAAAAACTATCGGAAATTCTAATCCTTTGGATTTATGAATTGTCATAAATTCAACAGCATTGCTTTCAGAAGAAATTTGAGCTGGTGCACGATCTGATGATTGACTTAAAGCATCAATAAGTTCCTCAAGATAAGGCGATTTCTTTGAATGTTCTTGAATCATTTCTAAAAATAAATCTAAATTTGCTTTCCTTTGAGCACCATTGATTAAATGTGTCACAAATAATGGGTATTCAGTTTTTTCATATATTTTTTTCATCAGATCATAAGGTGAATGATTTTTGCTATAATGTTTGAGCTCATGAAAAGTTTCAATGAAATTGATAATTTTAGGATTCGTTGATGATTGTATACATTCATATAATGATTTATCTTTTTGTTCTGATTTTAATTGAGCTATTGTTTCCATATCAATATAACTAATCGTATAAGGTTGTTTTAAGACGCTCAGTAATGAAATATCATCATAAGGATTCACAATCGCTTTTAAAAATGTCATCATGTTTTCTATTTCAATTGTATTTATAAATCCTTGTGATAAAACAATATGATTAGGAATATGATATGAGTCAAAAATCTTTTTAAATGTTAAGAAAGCTGTTGTAGAACGCATTAAAACAACAATATCTTTGTATTCAATAGGTTGATTATTTAATTTCATATTTTGTTTAAGCTCAATGATTTTTTGAGCCACCATATGTGCTTCATATTGATCTTTATCAAGCGGTGATTGAGGATCATAGATATCAATAAGGATTTCTGTAGATAAATCGTTTTGAGTGAAAAAGCGTTTTCTAGCAGCCTCTTTTTGATTATTTTCTTTCCCTGCATAATCATAATTTAAACGTGCACTATCATCTAAGAAATATTCTAACCCACCAATTTCTTTATCCATGATTTGATTAAAAATATAGTTAATAGAATCTAAAACAACTTTAGAAGATCGATAGTTAAAAACAAGATCAATACGTCGTGTTTGGTTTTTTAAACAATTTTCATCTGTTAATGCAAAAGTATTGTATTTATCTGAAAAGATTTGTGGATCAGCTTGTCTAAAACGATAAATAGATTGTTTCATATCCCCAACCATAAATAAAGGAATAGCCGGTTGCTGATATTGTGAGATTTTTAATAAAAGTGATTCTTGAATTTGGTTCGTATCTTGATACTCATCAACCATGATTTCTTTGAGTCTATGATAAAGAATATCTACAATACCATATTGGGGCTCTAAAAGTTGATGTGCATATCTTTCAAGGTCAGAGAAATCAAGTTGATTTAACTCTTTTTTTCTTGCAAGATATGCTGTTTGAAATTGCTCCAACAGTTTACCTTTTGAAAGTAACATATCAATAGCATTATAACTCATTTGCAGTTTTTTTACAAAATCATCGGCACTGTCTTGTAAATACAAACGAGCAGCATGTTGATATGAAGAAAGAATATCTGTTTTCATTTTAGCAAAGGTTTTTCGATATTCAGGATCAACTTCTTTCCATGACATATTGTAAACTTTCATTACTGGGGTTTTAACCATACTAACAAGGCTATCGTATGTCATTGGATGTTGAAATGCTTTGATTCTTTCATCTAAATAATCAAAGTAAGCTTCAAAAGGAACATATAATGCTTGTTTTTTTTCGGTTTGTTCATCAGGTCTTTCATAAAAATCAACAAGATCATGACTTTCACAATAACATTTGAGTTCAATTAGTTTGTTTAAAGCTAATACTGATTCATGATAAAAGATGTTTTTAAGATAAGAGAACAGAGGCCAATCTTCTAAAGAAGAAGAAAGGGTATCATAATTTTTTATCTTCATTTCTTCAACAAATCCATAAAAATTATCAATAGAATGAGAAAGCTCATCTATAGAAAGTAATAAGTCCATAAAACTATCTAAAGAATAACTAGGAAAATAGAGTTCTAAAAATTGTTGGATTTCTTTATCCTTTATCCATTTTTCTAGGCATTCTTCTAGAACTTGTTTTTTTATTAAGGCAGGATCACTATTGATTTCAAATCCAGGCATCACATCAACCAAGTATCCATATTTCATTAATAGTAAATTACAAAAACCATGAAAGTTTGTAATATAAGCATGAGGAAGATGAAGAATTTGTTTTTCTAAATGCACTTTAAGTTCTTGGTCAATATCAGAAGAGACGAGATCATTCAATTCTTCTGATAATCTTTGCTTCATTTCATTACCAGCAGCTTGTGTGAATGTTACCACTAAGAAATCAAAAATCTCATATCCTTCTTTTAACAATTCAACAATTCGACTTACTAATATTTTTGTTTTTCCGCTTCCAGCAGGTGCACTCACAAGAATAGAAGAATTTCTTTGCTGGATTGCTTTTAATTGTCCTTCATTAAATGGCATTTGTCATATCCTCCTAATTTCTTTTCAATATCTAAAAATTCAACAAGCTTATAATCATTATAAAATACATCAAAACTACAAATACTATGATTTGGACAATAACGACAAGGATTCACTAAAGTATGAGTATTCTTTTGATCACTACCTTTTGGCATAATAGCAATGTCACCATTCATCATTTGCGTATATAAATGATAGATATGTTTTTCGATTTCTTCAAATAAATGATGATATTGTTCCAAAGTTAATAGATGTCCTTTATATTCATTTTTTGATTTAACATATGTCACATTAATAATATCTGATTTTTTATCAAAGCTTGGATCTAAAGCTTTGATATTTTGATGACTTTCATCATCAATGACATATCCACCAAAACGGTATTGCTTATAAAAATCATTTTCATCTACTGGTTCACTCATCGCTTTATCACTTGTGAGAATTCGTTTTTTAGTATTGAAATATAAAACGGCAGCAGGCTCTTTTTGATATATTTTAGTAATCATTTGTAGATATACGAGCATCTGAATATGAAAGCCTTGCATAGCTAAATTGAGATCTATATCTTTAAAACTAGATTTATAATCAATAATTGCAATTTTATTATTATAAAAATCAATACGATCAACAAAGCCTTTAAATGGTAAACCCATCAAATCATCATTAAATTGTTTTTCTTTAGCAAAAATTTGAAATTCAGAAATATTTAATTGTCTTTTTAATACTGTTAAAGTGACTTGAATATCTTTTTTCAATTGTTGAATAAAGTATTGATTAATATATGAAGATGAAATCTTTTGAGACAAAGATTCATTTTTTTCAATATAATAATCAACCAATTGATCAGTATCTTTATCATGATCAACATTTATTGATAAAACATAATGGACAATATTTCCTAATTCATTAGGCATAAGTTTATTCTCTGAAAGAGGATAAATACCTAAACCATATTGAATAAAATAAAGAAAAGGACATTTGTTATAGGTTTCAATCTGACTTACTGAAAGAATAGGGCTATATAGTTTTTTGACAAGATCTATTGGCAATGAATTTGGTTGATTTTTCGTTTCAAGATAATCATGAATACAAGTATTTAATGGGGCTTTATTGAGCAGCATACTTCCAGTTAAGTAAAAATCGTCATCAGCTAAATAGTTTGAATCTTTTAAAGGGATCAACTCAAATATTTGATGAAGTTGTTTATATAAAGAAGAAGGTAATAAAGTTTCTCCTGAAAGTGTTTGGAGACTGTATGAAAAAGTAATACTTAAATGTGGCTGTAAAAAAGCTTTCATAATATCGTTATAATGAACACCAAGTTGTTCGGTTGTTGTGAGTGGTGTTGAAATATGCTGTTTACGTAATAATTCAATATCTTCATCTAATAATAATGAAGTATCTTTGATCGTACGAGGAAAGATTGTTTCATTCATTCCTAAAATATAAATATGTTTTGCTTTCGCAAGACGTAATTGATCAATTGAGCAGACTGTTATGTGATCTTGATTTTTGAGCACTTCTTTTTGGTTGAAGGTATATGTTGCTTGAAAGAATTGTTGGAATTCTTGTAACGTTATATCATCGTATTTTTCTTCTAAAGCATGAAAGTATTCAATGTATTGCGATTCTAATTCTTCTTGTTGAAACATGAGCGATATTTCATGAAGAGAAGTTTTTTTATCTCCACTAAGTTTTGATAATATTTTTTGATAGCTTGTTTCATACCGGCAATCAGAAACAAGGGGTATATCATGCAAAAGATGTGCAGCATCAAGCGTGTCTTTTAAAATATTAAGATATGACGAATCTGGATAAACAATCACAAAATCCTCATAATGCCATTGTTCTTCAATAATTTTTTGAGCAATTGTATACACCACTTTTTTAACTTCTTGATAAGGTGTTGAACTCACAAATGTCAATGCTTTTTCTTTTTGTTCACTTTGATATCCTTGTATAAAAAGTGCATCAGTTATTAAATTTGGTTGGTCAACGGTTAAAGCATTTTGACATAAATGATGATATGGTAAATTCAAAAGACGTTGGTCATTTTGATATGTATATAATAATGTCAAGTCATGATATTGATCTAATTGTTGAATAATATGTTGGTGTTTTTGGGCACATAAATGATCAGCATCAATATATATGTGCTTTTGAGAACCCTTAAAGTCACATTCTTCAACAATATCTTCAATAGAAAGATGCGTGTAATCATCTAAAGAATTTTCTAATGATTGATAAAGATGCATAAAATCTTTGAGTTTTGGACTTTCACAATCGTTAAGATGATAGTATGTTTGATTGATATTGTAATCTTTCATCAAAGGTATTAATTTGTCAATAAGAGGATAAGGTTGATGATTATTAAAACAGAAAAAGTCTTCTTCGTTTAAGATACGTCTTAATTGATAGACAAGTTCAGTATGAGTTATGACATGATGATGAGTTAGATGATTTTCAATGATCAAATGTTTTAAAAATTGTTTCCATGTCATAATTTCAATATTGACAAGATAATGTGTGTATTGAAAAAAAATCTGTTCAATAACAGAAGTTTCTTCAACAAGAAAATAATAATTTTCAAAAGGATTGTCTTGTGCTTTTTGAACACATTCTTTCATAATCTCTTGTAATTTATATGATATATTTAAACCTTGTATCAGTCGCATACATTTCACCTCTGCTTTTTATTATACACGAATTTATATTTGTGTCCAAGATAAGAATCAATCAAGATATATTGGTGGAATTGAAAAAAGAAACTGTAACGTTTCTATTAAAATCATGACTTTGTTACAGTTTCTTAAGTTTGTTATTTTATAAATCTTGACATGCTTCTAACCATGCTGTGACATTAGCATCACTTGGCATTCTTAAATCACCACGAGGACTTAAAGCAACACTACCCACTTTAGGACCATCTGGGATACATGAACGTTTAAATTGTTGGGTGAAAAATCTACGATAAAATAAGGTTAACCATTTTTTGATGGTTTCCGGAGTATATTTATCTTTATATGTTAAACAAGTAATACGATAGAGTTTTCGTGGTTCATAGTGGAATCTGACATGATGATATAAGAAGAAATCATGAAGTTCATATGGACCAACAATATCTTCTGTCTTTTGAACAATTTTATTATCTTTTGCTGGAAGTAACTCTGGTGATACAGGTGTAGCTAGAATATCCTGAAGAGTTGTTTCCAAAGGTTGTCCTTTATATAGAGTAGATATATAATCAACAAGATATCTAACCAAAGTTTTAGGAACAGAAACATTAACTGCATACATACTCATATGATCTCCATTGTATGTTGACCAACCCAAAGCAACTTCTGATAAATCACCTGTTCCAATGACGATACCATCTTCTTGATTTGCAATATCCATAAGCACTTGAGTTCTTTCTCTAGCTTGACAGTTTTCATAAGTCACATCATGTTTATTTTCATCATGTTCAATATCCTGGAAATGTTGTAAAACAGCTTGACTAATATTAACAATTTTCGATGTCACATTTAACTCTTTCATCATTTTTAAAGCGTTATTTTTAGTACGTGATGTTGTTCCAAAACAAGGCATTGTTACAGCAATAATATCAGTTGAGGGATATCCTAACTGGGCGTAGGCCATGCTGGCAACTAATAAAGCGAGGGTAGAATCTAATCCTCCTGAAATACCGATGACAACTTTCTTTATATGAGTGGCTTTTAATCTTTGAATCAAACCATGAATTTGGATATCAAAAACTTCTTTGCAACGTAATGCACGTTTTTCATCATCACTAGGTACAAATGGATGGGGATCATAATAACGTTTTAATTCAAGTTCTTCATTATCTAATTCAAATGGAATATAATGATAATGATCATTTCTTGTTTCATATGTATTCATTTCAACACGCTCACTAACAAGCTTATCTAAATCCATATCTGTATAAATCAAACCTTCTTCATATTGAACAGATTCTTCTAATATTACACCATTTTCAGCAAGAATATGATGATTACTGAAAACAACATCAGTTGTAGATTCACCAAGACCAGCATTACAATATGCATAACCGCAAATGAGTCTAGCACTGTGTGAAGACACAAGCAAACGGCGATAATCAGATTTAGCAGTTAGATCATTGCTGGCAGAAGGATTTAAAATTAACGTTGCACCATTAAGACAATGTTGTGTGCTTGGGGGTAAAGGAGCCCACAAATCCTCACAAATCTCTACACCGATTTTTAAGTGTCGTTGGTGAAAAGATTCAAAAATTAAATGAGTTCCAAATGAATAATATTCATGATTAATGAGGATTTCTGTTATCTCTTTTGGAGCACTCGCAAAATGACGTCCTTCATAGAATTCATGATATGTCGGAATATAAGTTTTTGGAATAACTCCTAATATTTCGCCGTTACAAATAACAATAGCACAGTTATACAACTTATTCATATGTATAAGTGGAGCACCAATTACAAATAACATATCTAATTCATATGTTTCATCAAGAATATGATCAATTTGTTGATAAACAACATTGAGTACGTGTTTTTGATAAAATAAATCTTCAATTGTATATCCTGTTAAACACAGTTCTGGAAATACCAAAACCTTTATATGATCTTCGTATGCTTTTTTCGCATATTCAATAATACGTTGAGCATTTTCTTTGACATGTCCAAGCTGGACTTCAAAGCTTGCACAGCCAACTCTCACAAAACCATCTTTCATATCTATACCTCCAATTAGACTTATTATAACATATTATAATTATAAACAAAAAGGAAGTGTTATGAAAAATATTGACATATTTATTTTTATGTGCTACTGTATTAGTGTACTAATACAGTAGGAGGTGAAACCGTGAGCTATTTCGATGCAAATATTCCCATCTATTTACAAGTCATGGAAGATGTAAAGTTAAAAATTATAAATGGTACGTTAAAACCTGGAGATAAGATTCCATCAGTGAGAGAAATGGCAATGACGATGGGAATTAATCCTAATACGATTCAACGGGCATTAGGAGAATTAGAGAGAGAAGGTTTTATTAGAACTGAAAGAGCGGTTGGGAAATATGTATTGGACAATACTGAATTGTTTGCACAGAGTAAACAGAAATTAATTGATGAAAATATTCATCACTTTTTAGAACAAATGAAGTTGTTGGGACTGGATAAAAAGGATATCATGGAATATTTAAAGGAGGAACAGTATGAGTGATTTGATTCAAATTCAAAACTTAAATAAAAGTTATGGACGTAAGCAAGTTTTAAAAGATGTGAATATGAATTTAACAAGTGGTAAAATAATTGGATTATTAGGTCCAAATGGAAGTGGGAAGACGACTTTGATTAAGATTCTTAACGGTTTATTAAAAGATTATCAAGGTCAAGTATTAATAGATGGACATGCTATTGGAGTTCATTCTAAAGAAATTATTTCTTATTTACCTGATGAGCCTTATTTTGAAAATTGGATGACAACAACAGATGCATTAAATCTATTTTCGGATATGTATAAAGATTTTGATTTGGATAAAGCCTTAACTTTAATGGACAGAATGGATATTGAAAAAAGAATAAAAATTAAAGAGTTATCTAAAGGCATGAAAGAGAAATTTCAGTTAGTATTGGTGATGTCAAGAAAAGCGAAAATATATATATTGGATGAACCAATTGGAGGAGTAGATCCGGCTGCTAGAGATCTCATCTTAGATATTATTCTTCATAATTATAATGAAGATGCAATGGTTATTCTTTCAACACATTTAATTTCTGATATTGAAAAGATATTTGATGAAGTGATTTTCTTGAAGAGTGGATCAGTTGTTTTACACGAAGATAGTGAAGATTTGAGAATGAAACGACAAACATCTATAGATGCAATATTTAGGGAGGAATTTAAATGTTAAAATTAATGAAATATGAGTTTATACATTCTATGAGAACATTTGTACTTTCTTATGTTGTCTTTTTAGCAATGTGTATAATATATCCATTTCTTGCTAATAGAATGATTATCCCAGCTGCATATTATTTGGTTATGTTTTTTAATATGGGATTTATTATATTGATAATTGGTATTGTTATTGCTTTGTTTGTTAGTTTGTTTATCAACTTTTATCGTTCAATGTTTAAAAAGCCAGCTTATTTATCATTAACATTACCTGTATCTTCAACAAAGTTGATTTTATCAAAAGTGATAATGAGTATGATTTGGCTCATTATAGGACTTCTTGTTTTGACAATAGGATTATTTATTATGTTAATGATTACTGGACTGATTGATTATAGTCTTTCACTCTTAGATGTTTTGAAAATTTTATCTTATTTTATGAAGTCGGTTATTGAATATTCTTATAATCATGTTATTCCTTTT
>CAYSWW010000050.1:0-11511 GCA_964434915.1 uncultured Coprobacillus sp. | reverse complement strand
TTATTATGAATGTGTAATTTATACTTGACAAAGGTCACTTCATAACAGAAAGAAACATGCTGCAGTTGTGAGACAGCACTTGTTTTGTTCATTTTATTAATATTATTATGTATGTGTTTTTTATGAAGGGAGGATATTTTATGTTAGCACACCAAGGGTCTTTTACTTTAATATTAGTTTTATTTATTTTGTTAGTTATTATTTGTGGGATTTGTTAGGAAAATAACTCTATAGAGCAATCTATAGAGTTATTTTTTTGAAAGATAAAGATATGGGTATAATAAATTTATTATCGTATTGCTTGTCAAGTGAGGCAATTTTACGTAAAATATATGTTCGAAAGGGGCGTATTTTATGTCAACTTTAGTAATTAACAATTTACATGTTGAAGTCGGAGAAAAAGAAATATTAAAAGGAATTGATTTGACAATCAAAACAGGAGAAGTTCATGCTATTATGGGGCCAAATGGGAATGGGAAATCTACTCTTTTATCGGCCATCATGGGTCATCCTAAATATACGGTAACACAAGGAAGTATTTATTTAGATGACCAAGATATTTTAGCTATGACAGTTGATGAAAGGTCACGAGCAGGACTATTTTTAGGAATGCAATATCCACAAGAGATTCCTGGCGTGACAAATTCAGATTTTTTAAAGGCAGCAATGAATGCCAGATTAGAAAAACCTATTTCATTGTTTCATTTTATTCGTACTTTAGATAAGAATATTGAAGAATTAAATATGGATCAAAATTTAGCACATCGTTATTTAAATGAAGGATTTTCTGGTGGTGAAAAAAAGCGTAATGAAATTCTTCAAATGAAATTATTACAACCAAAGTTTGCATTATTGGACGAAATTGACTCAGGACTTGATGTAGATGCCTTAAGAGTCGTTAGCGATGCCATTAATTCAATGCAAAGTGATGATTTTGCTTGTTTAATGGTTTCACATTATGAACGTTTGTTTGAACTGGTTAAACCAACACATGTTCATGTATTAGTCAATGGACAAATTGTCATGAATGGTGGATATGAATTAGTTGAAAAAATCGATAGAGAGGGCTATGAATGGATTAAAGAACTTGGCCATGAATTAAATCAGGAAGAAGAAAGAAAGCCAATTATTTTGGAAAACTGTGGGAAAAAGGAAACTGTTAAACATGAATAATTATACGTTGAGTAGTACTTTCTATTGTGTGATTCACAATGGTATATGTCAAGAATCACATTTACCTGATCATGTCTCTTTTCATCATGGTGTACTTGTTTTTAAAAATAAAGAGCCTATTGAAATACAGTGTGTGTATCTTGTCGATCAAGATCAAACAGTGAATATTAAAATTCAAGTCAATGAATATAGTGATGTCAATATCATTGAAACAAAAATTTTAGAAGAGGGAGCTCATCTTCATAAGAAAATGTTTTTGGAAGATCATGCAGCTGTTCATATTTTTAGTGAGAATAATTGTCAAAACTTAGAAACAGTTGAAGTCAAAGATGAAGTTTATCTAGAAACACAAGCGATTTGTCAGTGCGGGTACGCTGAATTATCAGATGGACCTTATGAAGGAATTTATCGATACTATTTAGATGGTGAAGGTGCTGATGCCAAGGTGAGAATGGCAATTCTTTCAAAAGATAAAGAAAAAAAGCATTACGAAGTTTTGATTCAACATAATGCACCTCATACTTATGGTCAAATGGATAACTATGGTGTAGTTAAAGATGAAGGAAAATTAACAATTGATGGTATTGGTACAATTACCAAAGGACAACATGCTTCAGCAAGTCATCAAACAAATAAGATTATGGTTTTTGATCCAAAATGTGTAGCCAGTGCAAATCCTTATCTATATATTGATGAATATGATGTCAAAGCATCTCATGCAGCTGGTGTAGGAAAAATGGATGAAGAACATCTTTATTATTTACAAAGTAGAGGATTAACGAAAAAACAGGCTATGCAATTAATTACATATGGTTATTTAAAACCGGTAATAGATGTTATTGATAATGAAATGTTGAAAAAACGTTTTGAAGATGTTTTATCAAAGGTAGGTGCCTAATATGTTTGATGTTAATACAGTAAGACAGGATTTTCCAATGTTAAATGGAAAGGAAATGCACGGTCAACCGTTGATTTATTTAGATAACGGAGCAACAACTTTAAAACCTCAAATTGTTATTGATGAAGTATGTGATTATCTTACTAATTATTCTGGAAACGCTCATCGAGGGGATTATGATTTATCACATGAGGTCGATGAAAAGTTTGAAAATGCTAGAAAAATAATTCAAAAATTTATTCATGCCAAAAAAGCTGAAGAAATTGTATTTACTGCTGGTTCTACAGATTCTTTAAATATGATTGCTTATGGTTATGGATTAATGCATTTGCATCAAGGTGATGAAATCCTTATTACCGTTGCTGAACATGCATCAAATACTCTACCTTGGTTTGATGTTGCAAATAGTACCGGGGCTCTTGTTCATTACATTGATTTGGATGAAGAAGGACGTTTGACTTTAGAAAATGTGAAGAAAGCGATAACAGCACAAACAAAAATTATTGCGGTGGCTGAAGTGACAAATGTTTTAGGATTTGAAACACCGATGCGTGAGATTTGCGAATATGCTCATCAAAAAGGCATTATTGTAGTTTCTGATGGGGCTCAAAGTGTTCCGCATAGATTAACGGACGTTCAAGAATCTGATGTTGATTTTTTAGCCTTTTCAGGTCATAAAATGTGTGGGCCAACAGGAATTGGCGTTTTATATGGTAAATATGAACTGTTATGTGAAATGAAACCGACGAGACTTGGTGGTGGGTCCAACTCACGCTATAATAGTTGTGGTGTTGTGACTTTAAAAAATCCGCCACATAAATTCGAAGCTGGTACACCACATATCGAAGGGGCGATTGGTCTTGGCGCAGCAGCGGAATATTTAATGTCAATAGGGATGGATGATATCTATCATTATGAAAAAAAATTACGAAGTTATTGCATTGAGAAAATGAAGACATTGGATAATGTTGAAATTTATAATGAACATTCTCAAGGGGCGATTGCGTTTAATATTAAAGGTGTTTTTTCACAAGATGCTGCTAGCTTATTTAATACTTATGGAATAGCTGTGAGAGCAGGGCAACATTGTGCGAAAATTTTAGATGAATTTTTATATGTCACTTCAACATTGCGTGTATCTTTCTATTTTTATAATACGAAAGAAGAAATTGATCAATTTGTTGAAGTATGTAAGAAAGGAGATGATTTCTTAGATGCATTCTTTGGATGATCCTCAATTATTAAGAGAAATTATTATGGATCATTATCAACATCCACGTAATCACGGACTTGTTGATGATGAAAGTTATAAAAAAATAAATATGAATTCAGATACTTGTATTGATAATCTAGATATTCAAGTCAAATTTAATGGTGATAAAATAGATGATGTTCGTTTTGATGGTGAAGCGTGTGCCATTTGCACATCTTCAACATCTATTATGAGTGAATTGGTGATCGGTAAAACAAAAGAAGAAGCACAAGTCATTATTGACAACTACATGAATATGATCTTTGAAAAAGAGTATG
Source organism: uncultured Coprobacillus sp. (assembly GCA_964434915.1). GTDB lineage: Bacteria > Bacillota_I > Bacilli_A > Erysipelotrichales > Coprobacillaceae > CAYSWW01. The sequence goes on along the minus strand of CAYSWW010000050.1, from coordinate 7,910 downwards.
ATGAAGATATCTTAGAAGAAGCAATCGCTTTTAAAAATACATATAAACAAGCCAATCGTATTAAATGTGCTACACTAGGATGGAATGGACTTGTTAAACTCATGAAAGAAAGTGAGGAATAGAAATGGCAATTGAAGATATTCAAATTCCTACTAATAAAGCGGAGTATGATTTTAAGGATGAAGATGTTTCTGTCTTTAAGACATCAAAAGGATTAAATGAAGAAGTTGTCAGAGAAATTTCTCGTATTAAAAAAGAACCTGAATGGATGCTTGAATATCGTTTAAAATCTTTACAGTACTTTTTAGAAAAACCTATGCCTACTTGGGGTGTTGATTTAAGTCAAATGGATTTTGATGAATATGTTTATTATAATCGTCCTAGTGACAATTTAACTGATAAATGGGATGAAGTTCCTGAGACGATTAAGAATACTTTCAATAAATTAGGGATTCCTGAGGCGGAACAGCATTTTCTAGCTGGAGCATCAGCACAATATGAATCAGAAGTTGTTTATCATAACATGTTAGAAGAAGTTAAAGAGAAGGGTGTTATTTTCTTAGATATTGATAGTGGGCTAAGAGAATATCCTGAAATATTTAAAAAGTATTTTGACACTGTGATTCCTTATAATGATAACAAATTTTCAGCTCTTAATGGGGCTGTTTGGTCAGGTGGTTCTTTTATTTATGTTCCTCCTGGAGTTACCTTAGAAAAACCACTACAGTCTTATTTCCGGATTAATTCTGAAAGAATGGCTCAGTTTGAAAGGACCTTGATTATTGTTGATAAAGGTTCAGATATTCATTATGTAGAAGGATGTACGGCTCCTTCATATTCTAAAGATTCACTACACGCCGGTGTGGTAGAAATTGTTGTTTTAGAAGGTGCAAAATGCCGTTACACAACGATTCAAAATTGGTCTAAAAACATTTATAATCTTGTGACTCAAAGAGCAAAAGTGTATAAAAATGCTAGCATGGAATGGGTGGATGGAAATATTGGTTCATTGGTGACAATGAAATATCCTACATGCATTCTTGCTGAAGAAGGCGCTAAAGGGACATGTATTACAATTGCAGTGGCTGATCAGCATCAAATTCTTGATTCTGGTTCTAAAATGATTCATCTTGCTCCTAATACCTCTAGTCAGATTATTTCTAAATCGATTTCTAGAAATGGCGGAAAAGTAAATTATCGTGGATTGGTTAGACATGGAAAACAATCTTATAATGCTAAAAGCAAAGTTGAGTGTGATACTTTAATACTTGATCCATATTCTACAAGTGATACAGTTCCAACCAACATTATGATGAATAATGATGCAATTATTGAACATGAAGCAACTGTTTCTAAAGTTTCTGAAGACCAATTATTCTATTTAATGAGTCGTGGTTTAACGAAACAACAAGCAACAGAAATGATTGTGATGGGATTTATCGAACCATTTTCAAGAGAATTACCTATGGAATATGCTGTAGAATTGAATCAATTAATTAAACTTGATATGGGAGAAGACAGTATTGGATAAATCACAGATTCGTTCAATCATGAAAACAAAGCGTCTCGAAGTTTCACCAGAGACGCTTTGTTTACAAAGTGAAAAGATCATTCAACATGTTATGTCCCATCCTTTGTATATTCAGGCCAAAACGATAGGTGTATATGTTTCTTTACCTCAAGAAGTCAATACGCTATCATTGATTCAAAAATCGTTTGAAACACATCGGGTTTGCGTACCTAAAGTTCAAGGTCATCAAATGTCTTTTTATCAGATTACTTCGCTTGAACAGTTAAAAGAAGGTCATTTTCATGTTTTAGAACCAACAACTTCGCAAATGAATCTACCACAGGAAATTGAGTTGATGATTGTTCCGATGCTGGCCTATGATTCTTTACTTTATCGAGTAGGATATGGAAAAGGCTATTATGATCGTTATTTTCAACAGGGTTTTCAAGGATATAAAATGGGTTTGGCTTTTTCTTTTCAACAAGTTGATCAAATCGATGTTGATCAATATGATGTCAAACTTGATGAAATTATTACTGAAAAATAACAAAAAGATTTTTGTCAATTAAAGAATCTTTTTGTTATTTTTTTGTTTGTTGTTTCATATAATATTTTGGTGAATAGGATGAAAAAATGGCTTGTGGTGACTTTATCATTAGTAAGTTTAATGATCGTCGGAATGACTTGGACATATTCCAAAATGATACCGACAATTAAGGCTTATGGTGAAATGAAGATTGAAAGATTTAATCAATTGATTATTTCACATAGTTATTTTACTGATCAATCACAATTTGAAGAGCTTGTTATTATTGAAAGAGGAGAAAATGAAGAGATAGAATTATTGGATTTTGATATGGTGAAAGTAAATAAACTGGCTTCAGCAATTGTGTTGGATATTGAACAAACTTATTTATCCTTAGAAGAAGGAACATATGTGGCATCTGATGACAGTTATTATCAGCGCCATCTACAAGATATTGCACAAACTGGCATTGTTTCACATATTCCCATCGCAACGCTTTTTAATTTACCGGCATTGTCATTTTGTTCAATAAGTATTCCAATTAAGTATAAGCACTTATCTAGCGTAGGAAGTTCTATTGTTAAGAATATTGAAAATTACGGTGTTAATCATGTTTTGGTTGAATTGTCTATTGAAATTCGTATTCAGCTTACAATGATTTATCCTTTCTTTGAACAATATCATACACACACCATTACAATTCCTATTTTATTAGAGATTTTTCAGGGACAAGTTCCCCTTGTTTATTCATAACAGAAAGAAGGATTATATGTCAAATATATTAAAAATGTATTATGGGATAGATATGACGGTCGAAGAAAATGGATATTTTATGTTTCAGGATCAATTATTTTATTTAACTCAAGTACCTAATATTAAGCTGTTTTTAGATATCTATCATTATTACCGTTATCTTATGTATCAATGTGGGTGTCAAGGCTATCATATTGTGAAAAATAATAATCAAGATATCATCTCGCAACAACATATTTTACTTCGCTATGAAGAGAGTCCTTTTGATTTTTCATTGTATTTGCAAAAAGTTTTTAAGCCTACAACATTTCAAAAAATAAAAATTAAAGATATTAAAGAACAATGGATTCAAAAAATTGATCAGGCAAGAGATAAAGTTAAGGACTATGCATATAGCTTTAAACATGATCAAGATATCATTTCTTTAATTTACTATTATTGTGGCGTGGCGGAGAATAGTATTAATATTTTAAATGAAATATTAAAGCTTGATCAGAACGCTTCTATTCCTCTATCATTATCATTAAAATATGTTATACCAAATTATGTTCACGATGTCATTAATCCGGCAAATTATACAATTTCTACACGTGCTCGTCATTTCATTTGTTTATTAGAAAGTCATTTAATTAGTTTTCAAAATATTCAAGAATTACTAGAGATGGAGTATTATGATGTTTATGAAATTATTTATATTTATGCTAGAATTCTGTATCCTTCCTTCTTTTTTGATTATTTATTTTGCCAAAATATCGAGACAACATCAATTCAAGTCTTTTATCAGCATATTGAGAAAGAAAAAAAGATGTATAATGAAATGCTGAGGATATTATCGTTTTATGTAACTCTTCCTAAAATCAGTTGGATAAATAATGAAAATATGATATAATCTAATATACTGATTGTGAGGGAAGTATAATGGATTTTGTAGATAATATAAAAAATAATGAAAGAATTAAAGAATCTTTAATTGCTTTAAAAGTGCAAGCCAGTCAAGAGGTTAATTTTACTGATGATTTAGAACTTAAAAATAAATTTATTTCTTTACTACAAGATGAAAATCCCAAAGTAAGAAAAAATAGTGCTGTTTTGTTAGGATATTTTCCTGATACATTTTCTATCTTATTTCAGGCTTATCAAGATGAAAAGACAGAATATGTTAAAGATGCTTATATAAAAGGCATGAGTTTACAAAATTGTCAAAAACATTTGGATGAACTCAAATTAATTCAAGACAATTTAACGCATTTAGATAATTGTGAAGCTAAGCATATCCAAGCTCAATTAAAAATACTGAATCCACTTATTTTGAAAAGCCAAGGGCATAAAAAGAAAATTGTTAAATTAAAACATCAACCGGTTGATGTTGTTTTAACATCATTGCCATATTATCAATTTGTAATTTTTGAAAATGTTCTTCATTTAAAATATAAACCAGTGAATCAAGGTGTTTTAGTAAGAACTGATTCTTTATATGATATATTGAATATTCGCACATATAAAGATATGTTAATTCCTTTACCAGGCGCAGCTATGATGGAAATTGATGCCGATGCTATTATTGTTGGATTAAAACAATCTCCAATCATTCAAATTTTAGATAAACTATATGATGATGATTCTTTTTTTTACTATTGTGTTGTTGATAGTATGCGTCATAAAAATCCTCAAATTATTAAAAAGGTTTCAGAAAAAATATTTGAACTATATCCTAAACGTTTATTAAATTCAACAGAAAATTATGATATTGAAATTGTACTTAAAGAAATTCGTCAAGGTAAAGTCAATGCTTATTTAAGAATTGCTCATTTGAAAAGTCATCGTTTTGATTATCGTAAGGAAGTGATTGCCACTTCTATGCAACCTTATGTTGCGGCTACTTTGGTAGAACTTGCTAAACCTTATATGAAGAGTTACGCTAAGGTTTTGGATCCATTTGTGGGGTCTGGAACATTATTGATTGAAAGAAATATTGTACAACCAGCACATTTTGTGATGGGAATTGATATTTATGCTAAAGGAATCGAAGCAGCTAGAAAAAATACTAAGCATGCAGGGCAAACAATCTATTATGTGCATAAAGATTCACTTCGTTTTGTGAATAAAGAAAAGTTTGATGAGATTATTACAGATATGCCAACATTCTCACAAATGAAAGATAGCGAGCAATTGAGAGATTTATATGATCGTTTCTTTGGACGCTTAAGGCATCTTGTGAAACCAGGTGGATACATTTTCTTGTATACCAGTGAAATTTCCTTAGTACGTAAGAATTTAAGATTGCATAATGGTTATCTTTCTTTAGTTGAACATTATGAAATTCCTAGAGGGAAGAATATGTTTTATTTCTTTATTATTTGTATGAAATAAAGTCCTATGTATTGATGTAGGATTTTTTCAATATAAGAGATGTGAAAAGAGGTGTTGAGATGAAGAAGATCGTGATAGGAATTGTTGCACATGTTGATGCTGGGAAAACGACTTTGTCAGAAAGTATGTTATATTTGGCAGGACAGATTAGAACTTTAGGTCGTGTTGATCATGGAGATGCTTTTTTAGATTATGATCGTCAGGAAAGATTAAGAGGAATTACAATTTTTTCAAAGCAGGCACGTTTTCAATGGAAAGATACGGAGTTGATTTTTATTGATACTCCTGGACATGTTGATTTTTCAGCAGAAATGGAAAGAAGTTTAAAAGTTTTGGATTATGCTATTTTGGTGATTAATGGTCTTGATGGTGTTCAAAATCATACGGAAACAATTTGGAAATTATTGGTATCTTATCAAATTCCTACTTTTATTTTTGTAAATAAAATGGATATGGCACTTTTATCAAGTGAACAATTAATAGATGGAATTAAAAAACAGTTGAGTGAAAATTGTTTTGATTTTTCTCATCTCAATGAGGAAAACTATGAAAATATTGCATTGGTTGATGAAGATGTATTAAATGAATATTTAAATAGTCAGTTGATTTCTAATGAAACATTGACTTCTTTGATTCATCAAAGAAAGATTTTTCCAGTCTACTTTGGGTCTGCATTAAAGATGACCGGCGTAGCTGAATTTTTAGATGATCTTGATTTATATTGTCTTGAAAGCCAATATCCCTCTTCATTTGGCGCAATTGTATATAAAATTACTTATGATGGAAATAATCAACGTTTAACACATCTTAAAATCACTGGAGGATCTTTGAAAGTAAAAGATATGATTGAACATGAAAAAGTTGATCAAATTCGAATTTATTCTGGTCATAAATATATACTTGTTTCAGAAGTTTATGCCGGTGATATTTGTACTGTCACAGGTCTTAAAAACATTCAAGTGGGAGATGGTTTGGGAATAGAATCTTCACAATATCAACCTTATTTGTCTTCCTATATACATTATCGTATTGTATTACCGCCTGATTGTGATCAGCATGCAATGTTAAAGAATCTACAACAATTTGTTGATGAAGATCCGACTTTACATATTGTTTATCATCAACAATCAAATGAAATGAAAATTCAATTAAGAGGTGAAATTCAAATTGAGGTATTGAAAAATATGATTCATGATAGATTTCATGTTGATGTTGAATTTGATCAGGGAGAAATTTTATATAAAGAAACAATTCTTGCTCCAATGGAAGGAGTTGGGCATTATGAACCCTTGCGTCATTATGCTGAGATTCATCTTTTGTTAGAACCTTTGCCACCAGGAAGTGATTTACAATTTGCGACGGATTGTTCAGAAGATGATTTATCACGAAATTGGCAACGATTGATTCTCACTCATTTAAAAGAGAAAGAACATGTAGGAGTATTAATTGGGGCACCAATTACTGATATAAAAATAACTCTTCTCACTGGCCGGGCTCATCAAAAACATACAGAGGGTGGTGACTTTCGTCAAGCAACATATCGGGCTGTGCGTCAAGGGTTAAAAATGGCTCAGAGTGTTTTATTGGAACCCTATTATCAATATTGTTTAACGATTCCGCAAGACTGTTTGAGTCGTGCATTATATGATTTAGAAAATATGCATGGAACTTTTGAAATTCAAGCAACAGATCAACAGATTGTTACGATTATTGGCAGTGCTCCTGTTTCTTTAATGCAAAATTATCAAAATACTGTTACAAGCTATACAAAAGGAAAAGGACATCTATTTGTTCATTTAGAAGGTTATAAACCATGTCATAATCAAGACGAAGTTATAAGTCAAATGAATTATCAAAGTGAAGCAGATTTAGATAATCCAACTGGTTCAATTTTTTGTGCTCATGGAGCTGGTTTTTTTGTCGATTGGAAACATGTGAGAGATTATATGCATGTTGATAGTGGTTGGACCAATAATGAGACAAAGGTCAATTCGGTGTCGACTTATCATTCTTCTTTAAGTGAAGAAGAAGAGCTACAAGAAATATTTACGCGTACATATGGGCCTATTCAGAGAAAGACAGCTCGGCAGTTAGGCTATCAAAAATCGCTAAAGCAATCTTCACCTATTCAAAAAACGAAACCACAATGTTTATTGGTTGATGGGTATAACGTTATTCATTCTTGGCCAGAATTAAAAGATATGGTGAATGATAACCTAGAAGGGGCTCGATTACGTCTGATGGATATGATGTGTAATTACCAGGGATATAAAAATTGTCTTTTGATTTTGGTTTTTGACGCTTATAAAGTTAAAGGCAATTTAGGAACAATACAACAGTATCATAATATTTATGTTGTTTATACGAAAGAAGCTCAAACTGCTGATATGTATATTGAACGTGCAACACATGAAATGACTGATCAATATGCGATTACAGTCGCTACTTCTGATGCTCTTGAACAACTGATCGTAGCTGGAGCAGGAGCTTATCGTATATCATCGCGTGAGTTAAGAGAAGATTTAGCTTATATTAATAAAAATAAGCAACAGGAATATCGTGATCGACAGGAAAAAACGCGAAACTTTTTTTTAGAAGATGTTCAAAAATATCGACCTAAAGATGAATAGGAATATATATGATAAGATTAATATTGCTGACATATTTAATAGTCCTAATATGAAAGGAAAGGAGATGATTAATATGAAAAGAATTCAGATTAATCATAATGTAATAGATATGGAATTATTA
>CAYSWW010000049.1:0-11765 GCA_964434915.1 uncultured Coprobacillus sp. | reverse complement strand
AAAGATATTTATTCTTCTAAAGCAATCACACTAAATTTTTGATTTTTCTCTATTAATGTAACCGTAACTGTTATTACTCTTTGATTGTCAAGAATTTCATTATCACTTTCAAAGGTAATTTCAATCTGAATATCATAATAGCTATAATCTTCTAATCCTGATAAAGCTTTATGAGAAGATTCATTAGAAAGTATTGTATAATCAATAACTGTTTGATGATTTGTTTGATTTTCTATATATGTATCTGCATCTTTATAATAAGTATCTTTCGCATATATTGTAAAATCATCTTCTCTATCACTGTAAAAATAATCAATACCGCCAATTTGATTCACTTCTTTATTCGAAAGCGTATAATAATCCACAACAAAATATGCAGCTACTAATTGTCTCAATGACTCTTTATCATTTCTACCAATTGCTGTTTTCATTTGATTATATATATTTCCCATTAAAGATGTCTCATTGTCTGCTTGTTGATATTCAACAGTTGATGTTTGAACTTGAGTAGGCTTTTCATTTCTATCTAAAACAAAAACTAACGACAATACAATAGCAACTATCACTACTAAAATCAAAAGATATCTCTTTTTTGCTTTTTCAGCAATACGTCGATATGGTTTCGTATCTTTGATTGAAGGTAAATATTCGCTCTTAATAAAGATATTTAAAATAGTGAGCACAGGTTTATATTTACGATCTATCATATTTGTTGCTTCAACAAAAACTTCAAATAATAACATAAGTGTGAAAAAAAGAATTGTTGCTGCAATCTTATCATAAAGATAAATATAAGAACATAATGAAAACAATAATGTTGTCCCATATAAAATAAGCACACTTTTCGTTTGTCCTAGTTCAAGAGAAAACATTAATTTATGATGCAGATGCCCTTTATCAGCCTCACTAAAACTTTTGTGATGAACCTTACGCCTAATAATTGCAATAATTGTATCCATAATAGGAACCATCAAGACAATAATAGGTGCTCCTAAAGTAAAGAAAGAAGAACTCTTATACCCAAAACCTAATAAAGAAATAACAGCAATCATAAAGCCAATAAACAAAGCCCCGCAGTCACCCAAGAAAATATATGCAGGATGAAAATTATAAACCAAAAAACCAACAATTGCACCTGCTAATAATAAAGATAAGGATGAAATATCAGTACGACTATATGTTAAAGAAATCAATGAAATCGTAACTAAAACAATAATCGAAATACCTCCGCATAATCCATCTAACCCATCAATTAAATTCACAGCATTTGTAATCCCTACAATCCATGCGATTGTAATAATAATTGCAATCACATATGAAAGTGAACTTGGTAAAAAAGGCAAAGTGAATCCTTTTAAAGATATTCCTCCAACAAAAATAACAATCAAAGCAGAAATAATCTGTCCTAACATTTTCAACTTTGGAGATAAGTCATGAATATCATCATAGAATCCCGTTAAAAAAACAATAAATCCACCAATCAATATAGCATTAATTTGTGTATCAGTTTTTAAAAAAATCATTGTTCCAATTAAAAAACTCACATAGATAGCATAACCCCCCGTTCTTGCGATAACACCTGTATGAATTGTTCTTTTATTTGTATAAGCAATGATTCCAAGTTTTTTCGATATTCTGCTAACAATAGGCACAAGTAAAAAGCTTATAATAAATGTCACAACAAATGACAAACATATTTCTAAACTCATACCAATGCTCCTTTCTACTATATTTAAAGTCGAATAATATAGTTAAAGTAAAAATTATGCTGTACTTATGATACCACTTCTTTTGAATTTTGAGAATACTTTTTAAAAAATTATAAATGAAGTTAATAAATTTAAACTGAAAATTCTTTTTATCCTTAAATATTAAATAGAAAACTGATATAATATATATGCAAAAGGAGGAAAACGAATATGCATAAACTAGGTATTTCTGTATACCCTGATAAAACACCAATGGAAGAGGTATACACTTACATGGAAAAAGCTGCAAAATTGGGATATAGCAGAATTTTCACATGTTTCTTGTCTATTCCCGAAGATGAGAGAGAAGCTTATATGGTGGAATTTAAAGATTTCATGAAAAAAGCACATGAATTGGGATTTGAAGTTGCTGCTGATACAAATCCTGCAGTATTTGAGTTAATTGGAGCAACACCTGATAACTTAAAACCATTTGCTGATTTAGGATTAGATATCATTAGATTAGATGGTAATTTTGGAACACAAGGAGATATTCAAATCACACGTAATCCTTACAATATTAAAATTGAATTTAATGCCAGCATGGATATGGGTGTTGAATTATTAATTAATCAAGGAGGAAATAAAAATCAGATTACAATGTGTCATAATTTCTTCCCAGAACGTTATACTGGTTTAGACTTTGATTTATTCCAAGAATACAATCGCTATTGGAAAGAATTAAATTTGACAACAGCTGCCTTTGTTTCAAGTAATAATGAAAACACAATTGGTCCATGGCAAGTTTTCTGCGGTTTACCAACTGTTGAAATTATGAGAGGTTTACCTATTGATTTACAAGCACGTTATTTACTTGCAACAGAAGATGTTGATGATATTTTAATTGGTAACTATCCTGCTACTGATGAAGAATTAGAGGCTTTAGCTAAAGTGAATTATCAAGCTATTGAATTCAAGGTTAATGAAGTTGAAGGAATTACTGAAAACGAAAAAGAAATTATGTATGACTTTGCACCTCACTGGGATAGATATGATCATTCATCATTTATGTTAAGATCATCTATGCCAAGAGTTTGGTTTAAAGAGAAAAAGAGTGTACAAGATCCTACAGTATCTATTAGTCAAGATAAAACTCCTAAATCTCAATCTATCCCTTATCGTGATCCTGGTAAAAAAGTCTTTACTAAAGGTGATGTCTTAATTGTTAATGACAATTTAGCACATTATCGTGGTGAATTAGAAATTGTTTTAACTGAAATTCCTAACGATGGAGAAAGAAATTTAGTTGCAACAGTTAAACCAGAAGAATTAATGCTTCTTGATTTTATCAAACCAGGGCATCATTTTAAAATCATGAAATAATGATTGGTCAAAAGGGAACTGTTATAATTGATAAACCTTTAGGTTCTTATCACCCTAAACATTCTCAATTATATTACCCCAGCAATTATGGTTATATTCAAGGAATTATGGCTGATGATAGCGAAGAACAAGATGCTTATGTTTTAGGGGTTGATCAACCCCTAAAACAATTCACTGATTACGTCATTGCAATTATTCACAGAAAAAATGATAATGAAGATAAATGGGTTGTATCTCATAAAAAGTTTTCTAAAGAAGATATTTACCAGCATGTTTTATTTCAAGAACAGTATTTTGAATTTGAAATCATCATGTAAATAATGATATTCTAAAATTCTATGGGGAGAAGTGGCGTCTAGCTGTGTTCTCCTCCTTTTATTTTTTATTCTTATTCATCTGTATTTTCATCGTCAAATGACAAATCTGATTTTTCTATTTTTATTAAATCTGTATATTCTTTCTATATCTAAATCATAGCTTTCATATCTACTATGTGAATATAAAATTCTATTTCTTGCACGCTCAAAGTTTGACATTCCATTGTCATTATACAGAATTTTTTGTGTTAAATCCTAGTATATTATCTTTTTGTAAGTTTCATCATCATAATCTTCTGCATTTTTTTAGGTACTATACTTGAAAGATGGTTTATGGGAAAGGAATATTTACACATGACTTTTATTCTAATCTCTTTTAATTAATTATTGATGTATTTTACGATATAAAAACGTTGAATGAGGAAAATAGAACTGTAGAAGTGAATATAGAGATTCTTCATAGAATTTTAAAAATCATATCTTTCCTCATCTGATTCTATAATTCCTAAATAATAAAGCTATGGCATCAATCATAGCTTCATTTCATGAATAATTCTTTTAATTTATATGCAACCCCATCTTCTTCTACACTTAAACAAATATCTTCTGCTTTTTCTTTTATAATATCAATCGCATTTCCCATAGCAATTGGATGCCCCACTGTTTCAAACATTTCGACATCATTAGATCCATCTCCAAAACAATAACTATTTTCTACTGAAATCTTTAATAACTTTAATACTTCTAAAATACCTGTTGCTTTAGAAACATCTTTTGCATATACTTCTATCATTGCAATATCTTCATGAGCATCATAAGCAAAAGAATGACAAAACTCAATAACCTCTTGAAAAGCATCTCCTTCAGCAAAGATTTCCAACTTTAATGCTTGATGAAGAATCTCTTTTTCATCATAATCAAAGTCAAAATTTCTAAAATCAATATTGCAATTCTTATAAAAATCTAATAAATGTTTATAAGATTTATCTAAATAACATAATCCAGGTGTTAAAATCACATATTCAATTTGCTTTTCCTTAAGCTTTTGACAGAGTTTATTGGTATCATCATAATTTAAAAATCTTGTTTCTAAATCTTGATTTTCATAAATAATATGTGCTCCATTAGCTAAAATATAACCATCAAAACTTATTTCTTTTACATTTTCTGCAATATATCCCTGTGATCTACCACTTGCTATAAAACACAATATACCTTTTTCCTTTGTTTTTTTTATTGCATTTTTAACTTTTTTTGTAATTCCATTATTTTTACGACAAAATAAAGTTCCGTCAATATCAAAAAATATAATCTTTTTATTCATTTCAATCTACCCATCCAAAATGCTGACAAGCGTAATATATTCCATCATCCCACGCATTTTTCGTTACATAAGTTGCTTTCTTTTTCAATTCATCAATTGCATTTCCCATAGCAATAGATGTCCATTCATCACTAAACATACTTAAATCATTCTTTTCATCACCAAATACTACAACATCCTCATAATTTCCACCAAAATAATCAACTATTGCTTTAATACTTACCGATTTATCTCCAGGTTCCACAAACAAATATTCTTTATGAAAACGACACCAAGGTAATTCCTTTAATGTCTCTAGCTTTTGTTCTTAAGAAGCATAACACGCAATATATACTTTATAGATTTCTTTATAGTCTCTTGGATTTAATCCTTCCTGAACAACCGTATCCATATAAATATCATGTGTAAAATCATAAAAACGATGATCAGGAGCTAGCCTTCTCGTCTTATTATCCGGTGATAATGCCCAAATAAAACCTTTTTCTTCACATTCATCAATAAGTTTTAAACATTTTTCATAATCTAAAGGCTTAATTTCGATTACTTGATCATTGATTGTAATTCCATTACCACCGTCACTTACCATATTATGAAAACCAAGATCTTTCATATACTGATATGCCATAGCATAACTTCTCCCTGTCGCAATTGCAACAAAATAGCCTTTATTTTCCAATTCTTTAATTGTTGCCTTAGTAGATTCAGGTACATATTGATTCCCTGGTGCTCCTACAGCTAAAGTACCATCAATATCAAAAAAGAAAAACTTTTTATATCCCATAATATAACCTCCGCTTTGCATTTTATCAGAAAATAAGAATTTTTTAAGATTTTTACATAAAAAGAAAAAAATAATGCCCTTATTTAAGCATTATTTTAAATATTGAGTATTTTCTAACATAATTCCGCAACCTTCAGCAACACAATCTAATGCGTTATCAGCTACAAATACAGGAACTCCTAATCCCTCTTCTAAGAATTTATCTAAGTTATGTAATAAAGATCCTCCACCAGTTAAGAAGATTCCTTTATTTACAATATCTGCAGATAATTCCGGAGGTGTTTGTTCTAATACTTGTCTTGTTGCATGTAAAATTGTTAAGCAACTTTCTTCTAAAGCTTCTTGTGTTTCTTTTGCGTTTAACTGTATTGTATGAGGTAATCCGGTTACTAGATCACGACCTCTTACATCCATAATATCATCAACACTTGCTTCATAAGCACTACCAATGTTGATTTTAATTTCTTCTGCTGTACGATCACCAATTAATAATTTATATTTATCTTTAACATATTTGATAATTTCAGCATCCATTTTATCACCAGCAATCTTTAATGATGTACTTGTGACAATATCACCTAATGAAAGAACTGCGACATCCGTTGTTCCTCCACCAATATCCACAACCATATTACCAGATGGTTTAGAAATATCCAAACCTGCTCCAATAGCTGCTACTTTTGGTTCTTCTTCAATATAAACTCTTTTTGCCCCACATCTTAATGCAACATCTTGAATAGCACTCTTTTCAATAGAAGTAATATTAGATGGACAACAAATTAAGATTGTTGGTCTAGAAAAAACTCCTTTTAAATTTAATTTATTGATAAAGTGAGTTAATAAAATTTCTGTGATTTGAAAATCAGCAATGACACCATCTTTAAGAGGACGAATAGCTTGAAATTTGCCTGGTGTTTTTCCTAACATATCTCTTGCTTCTTCACCTACAGCGATGGGTTTATTTGTTTCAGTATTAATAGTCACAACAGAAGGTTCATTCACAACAATACCTTCACCTTTTACATAAATAAGGATGTTTGCTGTTCCTAAGTCAATACCAATTTCTTTTGAAAATCTCATAAACATTCCTCCTATAAGCACTACTATTGTAACATTTTTTGTGGTAAATACAAGAAAAAAATAATAGCGATTGAAAATCGCTATTTAATCGTATTTAAAGGTTGCCCAATAAACTCCTCTGGGTTAAATAATTGATCTTCTTTCTGCAACACAAAATGTAAATGGTTTTTTAAATCAGCTTCATAAATATTTTCCCCACTTACTCCAATGACATCTCCCTGACTCACACTTTGATTAATTTCTACATTTACTTGAGATAATGATTCATAAGTTGTGGAAATATTATCACTATTTGTAATTGTAACAACCCAACCTAATACAGGATCATTTGTCTTTTTTGTAACAGTTCCACTTATTGCGGCTAAAACATCAAATTCTTCATTCTTATTTGCATAATCAACACCTAAATTAGGACGATAAACACCCTCAAATAAGATTAATGATTGTTCCTGCTTTGCCGATTCATCATCTTTATCATAAAAGTATCTGACAATGCCAATACTATCATTCACAGGTGCTTTTAATGTTTCAATTATCGTTTCATCACTTTCTGTTGTTGAATCTGTCGTTTGTTGATTTTCTTCTACTTTTACAACAGAATCATCTTCAAACTCTAAACTCTGTGAATCGAGTATATTTTGAATAACACCAATACCACCTAAAAAGACAATTAATGTTAAAACAATTCCTATTGCTTTCTTATACGGAAAAGATCTTTTCTTCATACTTTCACCTCAATTTCAGTATGAACAAAAGTTATGAATCTATACGTTTGATTTCAATATTTTGATAGTAATGATTCAATATATCTTTATAATTTTTATTTTCTAATGCCATAGCTTGTGCACCATATTGACTCATTCCAACACCATGACCATTTCCTTTTGTTTGAAACGTATAACCATTTGACGTTAACTCAATTTCAAAACAAGAAGAAGCTAAATCTAACCTTTCTCTCACTTCCCTTCCTGTATAAGTCTTATCATTAATCACAACCTTTTCCACATATCCACTATCAGTATAAGAAATAATATTCATTTCTGCATTCTCAACATCAAATAATTTTGCTAGTTCTTCCTTTGTAAAAGTTGTTTCTCTTACATTATTTGGATCAATAGTTAAATCCCAATGACTATCAACTGATTTTAAATAAGCAACTTCGCCTTGAAAATAATCCTCACAATTTACAGTTTGCCCATTACTACTTGAAAAAAACAATGCCGAAATATATTCTCCATCATACAACATTGCTTCGTAACTTGTCTCTTCTATAGCTTTCTGTATTTTTGCTTTATTTTCTGCATAATTATTTCCCCAATTTTTTTTCATCTGATCATCTGCTAAATAAACTTGCGTATTGGTTGTATTATCAACTTTTAGATTTCTTGATAACACAAATGTTCGGCTCGCAACAGCTTGCGCTTTCAATGCTTCTAATTCAAAGCTTATAGGCATTTCTCCTGCTACCACGCCTACAATGTATTCTTCTAATGGAATATTTAATGTTTCATCCTCTGTTTTCACTTGTACAATCCATTCTTTTTGTTTGGTAAAGATATGATACGTTGAAGATAAAAAGGTTAATGTTTTTTGATAATCTAAACATCCAATAAGGATGATTAACGCTAAAACAAAAAGAAACTTTGCATATATTTTTTTCATACTACAATATATGCAAAGCTTCTTTACTTATGAATAAAAGCTTAATGTTCCAAAAGAAAGGATAAACGAAGCAAAAAGATAACCTAACGCTACAGAAGCAACAATATAAAATACATAAAATTCTCTTATTTTGCTTCTTTTAATATAATTTTCAAACCTAAAACAACTCAATCCAATCATTGCCAAGGCAATAGAAATAATATAAACAACAAAGTTCACAATATGATAAACCATAAAAATTCTCCTCTCTGTTATGATATTTATTATACACTGTTTTATCTTATGCTCAAATAAAACATAAATCATATTTAATGAAAAATTCGCATTCCTGTTTCATAAAACCTATAACCACAACTATACTAGGAAGCAATTCATTTCGAATAAATGATAAAACTGCACCTTTAGCTACTTTATCTATTGCCATAAAATCCTATTAACAGTCGTTTAGATAAGAAAATATTGAAACATATAATTCTAAATTCCATATACAATACACTTTATGAACCGAATAATAAAAGTAATTATGAATCAAAAATAATAATAATTGTTTCAAAAACGACTCCTATAATACGTCCATAAATTAAAGTAAATAGAATCTAGTTTAACCATTCTTAAACGAAGAATAGCCAACAATGAAATAATAAATGTAGCTCAAGTAACCCACCATCAAAAAATATCTGCACGTAACATGCTACTAAAACATATAAAACCGAGTTAAAACTTTTCTCTTTTCCCCTTGTCCAATAAAAATTTGATTAACAATATTATAAATTACTGTGATTAACGCACAAGGAATACCGTATTCTCATATGATAAATCTAATAAAATCAGTATTTAATCTATTTTCTTGTTCGGTTAATTCTTAACTCATAAAAAAACTCCTTTCCTTTTTCACAACACTCATCTCGGAAACTAAAAACATGGAAATACAAGAAATCTGTTGGTTATTGAAATATTCGAGAACCGATGTTAAGATAATATATATGAAATTTTGAGAAAATGAACAGTTAGCAAGTGAAATATTTTCTAAGCGTCGCAATATATAAAAATTTTTCTTTTGCAGCTGAGCAATTATCGTGTTCGAACTTTAGAAAAAGAAATTGGATTAAAATTACAGTGTAAAAACTTTTGTATGACTTGGACATCTTGCATGATATCTCCTTAACAGCCACTGACAAATCATACAAAATTAACTTTTACTAATTTAAAAGATTAAGCGTTTGTCTTAGAATATGGATGGATTAGGATTAGGATTAGTAAGTATTTCTTTTAATTAATATTAAACTTATTCCCTTAATAGCTGTTTGATGTGTAGATTTTTGTTTCTTAGGAAAAAAATTAATTGACAGTATATTAGATATTGTTTAAATTAAATAATATCATGCAAGTTCTTGCTGATGAATATAATGTAATGAAGAGTGCTAACAAGAAAATTATAAGCCTCTTACATAAGGAGAAAGTATGAAAATAGAACTTAAACCCTTAAATAAAATTAATCCTGTTCAACTTGCTTATCATGCTAACAATCCTGCAATTAGCCGTAATTTAAGAAATTCTTTTCCTTATCCTTATACTCTTGAGTATGCTTATTCATCTATTGAAAATTCATTAAATCATCATGCATTAAATTTTGGGATTGTTGTTGATGATGAATGTATTGGTTGTGTTAATACATCTTTTTATAAAGATATTTATATCAAGAATTGTGAAATAGGTTATTGGATTTCTCAAGAATATTGGGGATTAGGTATTGCACGGAAAGTTGTTCATATGTTATGTACCTATTTATTTAAAAATTATACGATTACAAAGATCTGTGCTGAAGTATTTGCTGAAAATATAGCTTCGATTCATGTTTTAACTGCCAATGGATTTATTCAGGAGGGATATTTATATCATCACATCTATAAAAATGGAAAATATCATGATTTAGTTTTATTTGGATTATTGGAGGAAAATTATGAATATTAGAAAATCTAAGATAACTGACATAAATGAAATAATGACTCTTATTCGTCAAGCTCAAAAATATTTTAAAGAAACAGGAATCGATCAATGGCAAGATGGATATCCACAAGAAGCAAATATACATGATGATATAAAAAAGTCATGTAGTTATGTATTAGAAGATGAGAAAATTATAGGAACGATGTATTTTGCTATTGAGGATGATCCTTCGTATTTTTTTATCAAAGGCCAATGGCTTACAAAAAATCAGCCTTATGCTGTTATACATAGAATTGTTGTTGATGAAAATCATAAAGGACAAAATCTAGCCAAAAAGTTACTTGATTATACAATTAACGAATGTCAAAAAAAACATATTCATAGTATTCGTATTGATACACATCATGATAATTTATCTATGCGACATTTTCTTACAAAAAATGATTTTCATGCTTGTGGAGAAATCACTTTAGAAAGTGGTGCTTTGCGCATTGGTTTTGAAAAAATCATTGAATAAAATATTTAGGACCTTCATATCTATAAATATGGGAGGTTTTTTAATGAAATATGTAATAGATACACCTTATCCATCTATTAATGAATTAGATGTTAATGTCACATATGGACAGATTATTCTTTCCAATTTAGGTGGTTTACATTCAGAAATGAATGCTGCCTCTCTTTATTTTTATAATCATATTATCTTAGAGGATTTTTGGCCTCAACTTGCTGAAGCAATGTATCAAATATGTAAAGTAGAAATACAACATCTTCATATTTTTGCTAAAATGTGTTTTCGTTTAGGAGTTGATCCTCGTTTATGGGATTGTCAAAATGATTTTTTAGAATATTGGTCACCTGGTTATAATGTATATCCCCGTCAAATTCATACATTGTTAGAAAATGCAATTATTCAAGAACAAAATACAATTACAACTTATTATTATCAAATAGAATTTATAGATGAGCCTATCATTCAAAATATGTTAAAACGAATCATCGAAGATGAACAATATCATGTTGAAATTTTTCAAAATTTTTTAAAAGAATACAATCATACTAAAAAACATCAAAATCATAACCACGCCTAAAAAACGTGGTTTTCTCTGCGGCTATAAGCCTATGTTACTTGCTCACGTCTCAAGGTGCTGCTTTCACTTCGTTCAAGTTATCACTTTTTACTCTCGCTATCCCTCAAAGGGATTATCTTTTCTCTTTCTTTCTTCTTTTTTTCTCCTCATTGATTCCTTTTTCTTCAAATGGATCCTTATATTCCTTTACACTCAACTTGTCCATCATTATGTCGTGTTGCTCTTGTTCTCTGATATATTTTGCGACTGTTGCATCATTTAATCCCACTGTACTCACATAATACCCTTCTGACCAAAAGCGTCTATTTCCATATTTATATTTCAGATTGGCATGTCGATCAAATATCATCAATGCTTATTTCCCTTTCAGATAGCCCATAAATTCTGACACACTCAACTGACGAAAGTCAATGATTTAAATTTTATTTAAATCTCACAATAAAAAAGGGACAAAATAAATTTTGTCCACTGGGTGATTAATCATCTTTGATG
>CAYSWW010000048.1:0-11907 GCA_964434915.1 uncultured Coprobacillus sp. | reverse complement strand
ATTATTTTTGCTTTTCAACACTTTCTATAAGAAAGATGATAAAACTAAGTCATTGGAAATATTTTATTGATTATAGAAATCACAATCAATCTCATGATCATTGTAAATTCCAATTGCTTGAAGATAACTATAAATAATAGTTGGACCGACAAACTTAAATCCATGTTTTTTTAAATCTTTTGAAATCAAAGTTGATAATTCATCAAAAGCCGGAACTTCTTGCGATGATTGATAAGTATGTTTGATTGGTTGAAAATTAACAAATGACCAAATATAATGATCAAAGGATGAATACAATCTTTGTATTTCAAGAAAAGCCTTCGCATTAGAAATGATTGCTTTCATTTTTAACTTATTTTTAATTAAACCGGGTGTTTCCATCAATCCTTGATACTTACTTTCGTCATATTGCGCAATCTGAACATAATCAAAATGATCCAAAGCTTGCTCATAAGCTTTTTCCTTTTTTAAAACAATTTCCCAACTTAATCCTGCCTGTAACCCTTCTAAGATTAACATTTTAAATAACATTCTTTCATCATGTTGGGGTTTTCCCCAGATATGATCATGATACTCCCTTAACTCATCACTATAAGCCCAAATACATCTTTTCATTTTCATCACCAAAAACATTTTATCATATCTTTTTCATTTACACATCATTTTTCTATTTGTATAATAGGAACAGGTGAAAAATATGAATGAATTATTCGAAAAACAAATGAAAGAATTGCTAAAAGATGAATATGATGCTTTTATGGATGCCTTAAGTCAACCATCAGTTAAAGCATTCTATACAAACCCACTTAAACCAAATATTATTGCTTATTTAGATCAATCAATAATAAAAAAACATCCTGTTGTGGAAAATGGTTATTATTTTGATTATGAAAAAATGCCATTAGGAAAGTCCCCTTTCTTTTTATGTGGGGCATATTATATTCAAGAACCAAGTGCGATGCTAGTATCTCATTTCTTAGATATAAAACCTGATGATTATATTTTAGATATGTGTGCAGCTCCAGGAGGAAAGACTTGTGCAATTGCTAGTCGTTTATCTCAACAGGGATTAATGATTGCTAATGATATTGTCTCATTAAGGGCTAAGATTTTATCTGAAAATGTGGAACGTTTTGGTTTAAATAATACAATTGTTACAAATAGTGATCCCCAGATATTTACAAGTCAATTTCACGAATTCTTTGATAAAATCATTTTAGACGCGCCATGTAGTGGTGAAGGAATGTTTAGAAAAAATGATCAAGCCATTGAAACATGGTCTTTAGCGAAAGTTCAAGAATGTGCTCATCTTCAAAAACAACTAATAGATACGGCTATGAAACTACTTAAACCTGGTGGACAATTGATTTATTCAACATGTACATATAATACTCAAGAAAATGAAGAACAGATTCGTTATTTATTAGAACACTGTGATTGTTCTCTTGTTCCTTTAAAAAAGAGTCATGGTATGCAACCAGGCATTCATATGGAAGAAGTTGTACGTCTTTATCCTCATCATTATCAAGGTGAAGGTCATTTCATTGCCTTAATTCAAAAACACGGTCAACCACAGTCTCAGAGGATGAAAGCCTTAAAAGCACAGATATCAAAACAAAACGCTAAACTTGTTGAAAGCTTTTATCAACAATATCTCAAAAAATCCTTACCTGCATATCTTTATGAAAATCAAAGCCATATTTATGCTATTCAGCCACAGTTTCCTGTATTAAAAGGAATTCGCGTATTAAGAAATGGTTTATATCTTGGAGAATGTAAAAAGAATCGCTTTGAACCGAGTCACGCTTTAGCATTAACTTTACATCCTGATGAAGTGAAACAAACTTATATTTTCCATGAAAAAAATGAAGAAGTGAAAAAATATATACATGGAGAAGCATTAGAAGGAACAAATCAAAAAGGTTATGGCGTGATTTTTGTCGAAAAATATCCATTGGGTTTTTATAAAGAAAGCAATCATCAAGCTAAAAATTTATTTCCAAAGGGGTTGAGACGATGAATACATATGCTCAGTTAAAACAAATATTCTATCAAAACATTGAAGAAAAATGTTATGGTATATATAAAGAAAAAGCTTTTTTTCATAGTTTACAAGTCTGTAGTCTATGTAAGAAAATGGCTTTAGAACAACATTTAGATTTAGAAATTGCTGGTATCATGGGATTATTCCATGATTACAGTCAATTTATTTATCATTCTTCTTTTCAACATGCGCAACACAGTGCAACATTATTAGAAGATTTATTGAACAAAACATCTCTCGACTCTTCTAAGCAGCATATTATCTTAACAGCCATTAAAAATCATAGCAATAAAGAGAGAACTGATGATATTTATAGTGAATTACTCAAAGATGCCGATGTTTTAGCACAATACTTAGAGGAACCTGACATGGTCATGAAAGAAAGTTATCAATATAGACTAAAAAAATATCTATGAAAAAGATATTTCTATATTATTCTTTTGTAAGAGTAATTTGGACAATTTCACATGGATTATTGAAACGAGGTAAATATTCATTCCCACTACTTACTCCACGCGTTACAATCAAAGGCGTATTACCTAAAGAAAATTGTCCATAATCCACCTTTGGGAAGAATCCTTGTTCAGGAACATATAAACCACCAATAAAAGGTAAAATCACCTGACCACCATGTGTATGTCCGCTGACAATCAAATCTAAATCCCATTGATAAGCATCACAATAAATAAAACTATCGGGACGATGTGCCATCATTAACTTAAATGAATCAGTTTCTGTCATATTTTTCAGAAACTGATAAGTCAAACTGTTCTCCATACCCTCTTGAGTAATTGTACCATCCATCAAGCTAAAAGCATAATCATACATGCCACCTATTCTAATTGCATTACCATTTAATTCAATATCTTCATACTCTTCTTCTAACAAATGAACACCTATTTCACTAATTTGATCCAATTGACTCATATGATCTTCATAAAAACTCAATTCATGATTACCTAAACTCATATAAACTGTACTGATTGACATCAGTTGTTTGAGAAAATCAATCATCGATTCATCATCTGAAGAATCTTCATCAATGATATCTCCAACACATAAAATTAAATCCGGATTCAACGATTGAATTTGTTCAATCACTTTATCTTTAATTAAACAATAGGTATCATGAACATCGGTGATCATCACTATGTTAACGTCATTTTCAATTTTGTCACTTTTTATTTCATAACAAGTGACATCAATATGAAAATAAGAAATATATATATTGTATCCTAAAACAACACACGCAATACATAAAATAATCATCACTATTTTCTTCACAACTTTTGCGACTCCTTTTCAATACTTATATTTTATAAAAATATAAGTATTGATACAAGTATATTTCTATATGTATTCAAATTACTGAGACCATGGATGATAAGTCGGAACAATCTTATGAATTTTGTATTTAATATCATCTTTATTTTCTTTAACTAATTCTTTTAATTCATCTAATTGATGAAAAAACAAATCATCATTAAATTCAATTGGTTTTCCAATAAATACACTTGAATTATCTGTTTTCTGCAAGCCTTCTTCTTCCATAAGAAGCTCTTCATAAAGTTTTTCACCAGGTCTTAATCCCGTATAAACAATCGGTATATCAACATCCGGTGTATATCCAAATAATTTAATCAGATTTCTTGCCAGATCATCTATTTTCATTGGTTTCCCCATATCTAAAACAAATATTTCTCCACTCCTAGCATAAACACCTGCCTGAATCACTAGGGATACAGCTTCAGGAATTGTCATAAAATAACGAATTACGTTTTTATCAGTGACTGTTACCGGTCCTCCATGAGCAATTTGTTTTTTAAATAATGGAATAACAGAACCATTTGATCCTAAAACATTACCAAAGCGTACAGCAGTAAATTTAGTTTGAGAGTGACGATTACTTGCCTGAATAATCATCTCACACATACGTTTTGTTGCTCCCATAATATTGGTTGGATTAACAGCTTTATCCGTTGAGATTTGTACAAAAAGCTTCACATGATATTTATTAGCTGCATCAACAAGGTTTAATGTTCCAAAAACATTATTCTTGATAGCTTCATTTGGACTATCTTCCATTAAAGGAACATGTTTATGAGCAGCTGCATGATAAACAACATCAGGTCTAAATTCATCAAATAAACAATCCATTTTGTCTGCATCTCTTATTGAGGCAATACGAACAATCAAATTTAAATCAGGATATTTTTCTTTGAGTTCCATTTGAATATCATAAGCATTATTTTCATAAATATCAACAATGATCAATTGTTTTGGATTATTAGTGGCAATCTGGCGACATAATTCACTTCCAATACTACCACCGCCACCAGTTACCAAAATAATTTTATCTTTTATATAAGAAGCAATTTGTGTCAAATTAACTTTTATAGGGTCTCTTCCTAATAAATCTTCAATTTCAACATTTTTTAAACTCGAAATACTTACCTCACCATTAAGAACTTGATATATTCCCGGCAACATCTTCATTTGACAACCTGTTTCTTTACAAATATCAATGATTTCACTCTTTGCTTTACGAGAAGCTGAAGGAATAGCTATATAGATTTCAGAAACATGATAGTTCTGAACACATTCCATAATACGTTCTCTTCCACCTACAATAATAATTCCATTCATATATTGACCCCTTTTTTGAGGATCATCATCAATAAAACAAACAACTTTTTTGTTAATATGCTCACTAAGATAGATTTCTCTCAGCAAGATATTTCCGGCATTTCCAGCTCCAATAATCATGACATTCGACATGCTCC
Organism: uncultured Coprobacillus sp.; assembly: GCA_964434915.1. GTDB lineage: Bacteria > Bacillota_I > Bacilli_A > Erysipelotrichales > Coprobacillaceae > CAYSWW01. Next base: position 7,080 of record CAYSWW010000048.1, on the reverse strand, counting down.
TCTGATTCGAACGAAAACGATAATGCATATTGTTACGTAAAAAACGTAAATTTCGATATGAGAAACGGGTAAATCCACATAAAAATAACAACAATAATGGATCTATAATATACCAAGATCTTGGTAATAACACATCTAATACTAAAACATAGATAAACAATTTAATAAATGCAGCTATTAAAATAGCTATCAATAGTTTACGTAATTCTATCATTGAAGCATAAGTCCATAAACTTTTATATAAATTAAACAATAGAAAAACAACAATTGTAATGATAATATCCAACCAGATCCACCGAACATAATTAGCCCACATGGACCAATCCATTTGGAAATCCATTCTAATAAGCATTGCTAAAAAAGACGCAACAACAATAAATATAATATCCGTTAAAATCAATATCAGTATACGCTGATACATCGTTAAATTTCTCTTTATTTCATCTATTCTAAACATTTCTATCCCCCCCGCTATGATTATTATAATATCTTTTTTTCATAAAATCTATAGTCTCAATACAAACAATATATTATTCTAAAAGCTTTTCGAGCTGCAATGCAACACCATCTTGATCACAAGATAAACATTCATGATGAGCAAATTGTTTAACATGAGGCAAAGCATTCTTCATAGCATATGAATGCTTTACAAATTTTAACATATCAATATCATTTTCACCATCACCAAAGACATAAACATCTTCCATAAAAATATGATATTTTTCCATATAATATTTCAATTGATTCACTTTATTTGTTCCTTTAGGTAATATTTCAATCCAATATTGACTCACTCTCACCACTTCATATTTTTTCAATACCAGTCGCAAAATCCGATAAAAAAATTCAAAAAAGATTGTCCCTCCTAATTCTATCTTTTCAATATATTGTGGTAAAACATCATTTTCTCTTTTTCGCATTGGTTTGTGTTTAATGAGATATCTTAAAAAATCATATACTTTATCAAAAAAACAATTCATTTGAATACGTTGTTCTTTATTGACAACAGTCACTCTAAAAAACAAACAATAAGCTACTCTTACAATCCACTGAGCTGTCTTTTTATCAAAAATGTTTAAACAACGATATTCATGATCTTTAAAATCATAGAATGCCAAACCATTCAATAAAATCAAAGCACCATTCTGATAGTGATCCATCTTTAATTGTTTAAAAATACGTTCCACACTCTCAAAATTTCTTCCAGTCGCCAGAATCAAGCAATTCTGTTTTTGGAATTCATGACAAACTTGAACAGTCTTCTCAGAAAGCTGACCATGCGATAATAAAGTGCCATCCAAATCTGTTACAGCTGTTTTCATAACCCCTCTACTTTCTCCAAAACATTTTATATTTTAATTATTGTATACCATTTTACCCTAAAAAAGAGACCAAAATAACTTAAATATGACCAAATTTCCCCTAACCATAAACTAGATAAAAAACCGATAAATTATCGGTTTTTATTCATATAATGCTTCTATTTTTTCTCTTGCTGCAGCAACAGTATTATCATCAGGAACCATCATATATAACTTAGAACCATAAATTGGTGAATATAATGATTCTCCTGTTCCATCTACACTAATACTTTCAATATCCCATCCACTCATATCATTAATTTGCATACGAATTAAACTAATCATTTGATCATCAGTTAAATTTGTTTGGAATGATGAATGTAAGGAATTCAATAATCCCAAATAATTTTTAATAATAGAAGGAGAAATCACCTTATTAATAATACCAGTAATCACTCTCATTTGGTTTCTTCCTCTTTCTCTATCCCCTGATGCAAAAGCATATCTTTCTCTAGAAAATGCCAAAGCCTGTTCTCCATTCAAATAAATCGTTCCAGCACTAAATTCACCAAATGCTGTTGGATTATCAACTTCAATACCTCCAATCGCATCAACAATATCAATCACACTTGTAAAGTTCACACGTACATAATAAGGAATTTCAATTCCAAAATAAGCAGCAACATTTCCTTTTGTCTCCTCAACACCATATAATCCTGAATGTGTTAATTTATCACGACTTCCATTTAAAACACTAAAAGGAATATAATAATCTCTAGGAATACTTGTTAATAAGATTTGTTTTGTTGTTGGATTGACTGTGACAATCATATTCACATCTGATCTTGATTTTGTACTAATCGATCCATATGTATCAATACCACTAATAAAGATACTAAAAGTATCAGTTGTTACATCAATCTCTTCTGTCGTTTCTTCAATAGCAGTTTGATATTCTTTAGAATAAATCACCCTTGTATCATCAGTAAATGTCTCATACTCTTCTTCAATAACAGATCGATAAGATTCATTCATTACAATACAATCAACATTTCCATCATATAAAGCATTAACCAAACTTTCAACACCATTATAATATTTCAGATTCATATCATCTTCTTCATTTTCCTCTTTAATAGCATCAATCGTTTCATCTACAAATTCATCGCGACTATCTAAACAAGAATATATATGTCCCATTAAATCTTCAATATATTGATAAGAACTTTCATCTTTTACAATAACTGAAACAACATCCGTATCCTCACTTTGAACAATCTCCCCAAATAAATCAACTGTTCTAAAGAAAATATAATTAATCAACAATAAAATAAGACTCAATAAAATAACACAAACTTTCCCGATAATTCTTAACTTCCCTTTAGCCTTATATTGACTCAATACCAATAAAGCCGTTAAAATCACCAACAATAACACAACAACAATAAAATACTTCGTTGGTAAAATTGGATATCTAATAAACTGATATAAAAACCAAATTATCGATATTCCTAACAACAACATAAAATATGTACGAATATCCGTCAATAACGTTTTCATTATATTTTTCATCACAATGCCTCCCACAAAAACAAAATTATCACAAATATTATAAAATAAATCTCATTATATTACAAACAATATCGCAACCGAATCAAATAAAATCCAGATTCAAACATGATAGTCACAAACTGCCAAACGCTCTGAATTCCGGAAATATAAAGCTATTTATATAGGATAAATCGAAAGATTTTTATATGACTATTATGCAAAGCGAGAATTCAGTCAAATTGTTTCATCCTCACAACAATCATCCATTCTAAAGCATTTTCTACGCTTGACTGTCTGACACCTTCATTGTCTACTGTTTTTTTCTTAAAAAACATAGAAATATATACATAAACGGCTCATTTAAAGTATTTTAAAAGAGTTGTTTTGAGTTCGAATAACTTATTTTCGCAAGAAAAAGTTGTTATTGTTGGAAGATTATCAGGTGAAACAAACGAAAGTCAATATCATATCTATTTATTTAAAAAGAACATATCATCAACATAATCTTTACAATAATCTGTCCTTATTTTCAACACACTTTGATCATCACTATATCTTTTTTTCAATCTACAACATCCTCTTTTCAGCAGCTTCACTATTTATTTCTTTTAGGGTATCAAATGAAAATAAAATAGTTATTATGAGTTTCGCCTGATAAGTATCTTTTATTCTTTTAAACAATTGAAATGTTTTATTTTCTATATCTTTCTTTGAATATAATGATTTATCTATTTTAAAATCATGACTTACTGTAATGTGCATCATCTTTCCATATTCTTTTTCTTGAATGAAGTTATTGTTAAAAAGAATAGTAATCATTTTTAATATCAGCACTGCAAGGTCCATATGTTCCTTTTGAAAATTCTACACCTATATCCGTTCCATACTTTGATATTATATTTTTTATAAATAATTCCTACTTTATTCACATTTTTATTTTCTAACAAAAATTCAATTTGTAATTTTCTTTTTTCAGTTCCAAAAGGTGCATAAATATCAATATCTATTGGTCAATCTTTTATACATGATCAGACCAACTGTTTCCCATTCCAACCCTCCATTACCCTAGTCTAAAGAAAGGTCATTCCTCATCGTAAACTTTGTTAGATATATTCGATCTTGGATAAAGAATGCCAATTTTGTTTTGATGAATATAAAACCGCCAGTATGAACTATTTTTTTGTGCATAAGTCTTTATATTTTGCACTCGCTCTTGATGATTATCAACAGTTACCACAAATTCATCTCAATCCCCTATAAAAAAGTATGATTTATGTTGCTTCAAGCTACACAAATCATACCTTGGTTATAATAAAAATGACATATTAAAATGCTTATTTGTAATACATTGTAATGTTCTGTTAATGTTTTTTCTATAATGACTTTATCTGACTTTTGCTTAACCATTATATCATTTTTGAAATTTGTGTATAACTTTTCATTTCTACTTATACTGTGAATAGTAACAATTATACACTTTTAAACACTTCTTATTCTTTGCGTTTATCAGCTAAAATTTGAAGTGTTTTCTTCTTATGTTCAATCGTTGTTTTTTCTGTAGAAACAAATGCAGAATAATAGCTATTTTTATGAAGAAAATCTAGTCATGGAGTTATTGATTTGATTCCCATGACAGAAAAACTACAACTCAATTAACTACTATTCTTTCTTCAAATACAAAATGTTTCGATTCAAATAACAAAACAAAAACAGAAAACTATTATAATATATGAATGTGATATCATTACAGATTAGTAAAATGCTTGAGTAACTTCATACTTACTGCACATTTTCATTTATGGAATCAAAAAAGAGAGGTTATTTTGCTAGAGATCAAACCTAAAACGTTGCATTTATAAATAGCTTAAATCATAATAGCTCTTAAACAATCATGATGCCACCATTAAATAATGTTGAATTTAGACACAATATTCCAGCAACATACTCCCATAATAACAATGATCAAAGATATAAACAACTTATCTACTACATATGTCGGGATTTTTTGATTGATATTTTTACCAATAATGCCCCCACTCACACCGCATATCATCATACCAATCAGCATGATCCATACATCTATATTTCCTTCTATCAATTCAACAGGCACGCTTCCTTGAATAACTGTCATGATCAAACTTGAACATTGCGAAATAAGAATCATATATAACGAATTTTGTGCAGCTATTTTGACAGGCATAGATAGAAAAAAGTAAAGAACAGCTAAATTCATTGGTCCTCCTCCGATACCGGTAAAAGTTGAAAATATTCCTAAACCAAATCCAAGTCCAAATAATACAACAAGATTTTTAACATGATATTTTTTAAACTTATCTTTATTTACAGTATAAATCAATGTCAAAAACACGGATACTAGTAACACTATTGCTTGATATCCGCCTACTATTTCCTGATTTTCAAAGGATGATTTAACAGCTTCATATATCGATTTTCCAATCAATCCTCCAATTGCAGCTCCAATCGACAACCAAGTAGTCAAACACCAATCAATCTGATTTCCATCATTCCCATTTTTCGTATATAAAGTTGCAGTTATTACATTATAACCAGTCATAGAGATAACCGTGCAAGTTGATAAAAAAGTGATTGTATTGACAGAAAGAACCCCTGTCGCATCTAATACCGGTTTTATAAACACACCACCACCGACACCACAGATCGCACCAACAACAGATGCTAAAATACTGACAAGAAAAAATATTACATATGTCATTTCATCAATCCCTCCCTATGACTTTGAACCCTTTTAAAAATGAATCAGTTCAAATCTATAAAACAGAAAGCACCTTCAACAAGATAATCTCAATACTAAATATAACAAAAAATATCTTCTATTTCTTATTACATAAACAAATTATATGCAATCATTCTCATTTTCTTTTGACTATATTCAAGAAAATCTTTATATCCACAATAATGTTCATCATAATAACAAACACTTAATCGTCGACAGTTGCCATAACACATATTAAAAAACGGACATTTATCACATTCTTTACATAATACACGCTTTTCATTTAAAAATCTTTGAACTGTGTTATGTTTCATGATATCTTTTATACTGTCTTGATGAATATTTCCACAGTAATATTTATCAAGGACAAAGAAATCACAAGGATATACATTTCCATTCCCTTCTATGACTAACTGCATATGACATTTACCTAGCATACCACATTGTTGTGGAGCTATATTCATATACATAGGAATGATATTATCAAATAATGTCACGGATATATAATGACCTTTTGTATATTCCTTATACCATTGGTCAAAAAAGGATTTATAAAATTCCGAAAAATCCTGAGGAGTCAAATGATAACGATCCATCAATGGATTCCCTTCCAATGTTGGTAGACATGGAATCAACTGAATATAATCTAAATGATTTTTTTTATAAAATTGAAACAACTGCTCTGGTTTCTTTGCTAGAGAATGTGTCAACACAGTCAAAATATTAAAATCAACACCTGATTTTTTCATTTTCTTAATATTGGACATAATGACTTGAAAAGTCCCTTTACCAGCACTATCTTTTCTAGCCTTGTTATGATTTTCTAAAAAGCCATCCAAAGAAACTCCTACCAAAAAAGACTTTTTCACAAATAAATCTATCCATTCATCATCTATTAAAATTGCATTAGTCTGAATCGCATAAGTAATCTTCTTACCTTGATTCACCTGATCAACATAATCAATAAATGATTGAAAATAACTAATTCCAGAAATGGTTGGCTCTCCACCCTGAAAACAGTAATTAATTTGTTCAACATCTAAAGCCATCGTTTTATCAATAAGTGCATACATTGTCTTTTTATCCATGATACCCATAGATGCACAATCCCTGTTTGCACTGACATCTTCATAAAAACAATAAGCACAACGCATATTGCATAGAGAAGAGGCCGGTTTGATTAATAGTGATACTTGATTCATGATGTTCACCTCACTTTAATCATAACATAGAAAAAGTTATCGAACAATAAAGAAAGAAAATCATGGTTGATATAACTCGTGTATAAATGTCATATTGATTTTTGATTTAAAAATGTCTATCAATGAGATATTTTATAAAAATAACTTCTCAGATGTTATTTCACTGTAATAATATCTTTGTTTTATTTTCTTACTTGAAAGTTTTCTGTTTCTAATCATGTAAAAAATACGACCCTTCTGAGTAGACAACATCTGTCATTAACGATATTGT
>CAYSWW010000047.1:0-12055 GCA_964434915.1 uncultured Coprobacillus sp. | reverse complement strand
CTTTTGATTCAAAATGTATATCACTACAATCAATTTTAATATGATTATGATTTTTAATTACTTGCATTTTTTATATTTCCGTCCTTATATTTTTATTTTGAAACGTTTTCTGCCTATTCTTTTAATTTCATTTTATCATAATATTTAACAAAAGGTAAATATATTAAGAAACATGCTATCATTTGAATAACTTGAACAACAATTCCTTGCCAACCACTAGCAAGAAATCCACTAACAAATAGTGGAACACTCCAAGGAATATTAACCCCAATTCGTGGTAAGAATACAATAACAGTAGCAAAATAAGCAATAAGTATTGAAATAACAGGAGTCAATGACATTGGTACAAGAATAACAGGATTTAAAACCATAGGTACTCCAAATTTCATAGGTTCAGAAATTCCAAAGAAACCAGGTATTAATGATATTTTACCTACAGCTTTTAATTGTTTACTCTTTGATACTCAAGTTAACATTGCTGCTAAAACAAAATGTCTACCTGGACATTTATATAAAGTTAAAAAATATGAATTTAATACATTTGGTAAAGGTGTTCCATTTGTTAAGGCTGAAGCATTATCAATGGCAGGAGCCATCTATAATGTATTTGATACAGCTGAAGTCACGTTACAACCATGAATTCCAAAAAACCAGAAAAATTCACTTAACAAACAAATTATACACATTGTCCATACTGATGAACCTACTTTTTCTAAAGGAGCTTGCAAAATTGAATAAATAAAAGTATGTACATCTCCAGCAGGTGTAAATGTAAATATTGCATTAATAACAATAAACACTAAAGCGACTGCTATAACTGAAAATAATGATTCAAAAGAACCTGAAATTGCAGGTGGAACACTATCAGGAAGTTTTATTTTTGGTCCTTTATCAGTAAGCAAAGCAAATAAGTAAGTTGCTAACATCGCAACAATCATGGCAATAAACATACCCTTGAACCTAAATTACTTAAAGTAAAAACAAGTGTTTCACTATCACCAACAATAGCAGATGTTCTTGGTGTGACGATAAAGAAACAAACAATTGACAACATCACAGCATTAATTCGACTTTTCTTAAGTATACGTGCCATTTCCATAGATAAAGCTACAACAACATAAATAGAAATAATGTCATTTGTCATTGTTGATCCCAAACCCAAAAATGTTGATATTTTAGTATCAGATAAAAACTTTAGATAAGGATCCCATGGGATATTCACTAAAAGATTACAAATTGAACCAACAATTGTTACTGGCAATAATCTTGCCATTCCCGTCGTAACAGTTTTAACAATAATATTGTTTGAAAAACTTGTAACATATTTATTAAGTTTTCTTGCTAAAGATTTATTTAAATTCATACTTACCTCCTCAATACTTCTTATCCTATTTCTTTTAATACAAAATCTAATACTGATTCACCATTCATTGTTCCATAATCAAAAGAATCAATAACATAAACCGGAAAATCCAGACTTTCTTTCAAATCATCTAAACGATGTCCGATTTGTAGTCCTAACAAAAGAATATCAGAATCCAAATGATCATCAATATTTTCTTCAGCAACTGCTAAAATAACGACATCAATTTCTTTTTTTACAGCAGCTTCTTTCATCCTCCTTACTAACATACTAGTTGAAAATCCTCCCGAACAAGCCAAAAGTATTTTTTTCATTCTTACTCCCCTTTCTTTAATTTTTTTGTAGCATTTTTGCAAACTCGATCATTTCAATAACTAAATCTTTTGTTGCTAATGCCATCATCAGATGATCTTGCGCATGTATTAACAATAAACTTAATTGACTTGGTTCCCCTGATATTTCTTTTTGAATTAATTCTGTTTGTGTTTGATGTGCTAAAGATATTGATTTACATGCATCAGATAGATATTTATCTGCTTCATCAAAATTATTCTTTCTTGCTTCCTTAAATGCCATTAAACATTTAGATTTCGCATCTCCAGCATATAGAATAATATTCATAATTATTGTTTCCATACTTTCTCCTCACATTAAAATCTACATTTATAAATATTCACTTATCAATTTCATAAATTCACCATACGATGTTACTTGACTTAATAATGAAAGAACGCCATTGTTATCCATTAATTTGACAATAAAATCTCCTATTTCCTGATGAACAAGTAAATGTCCTTTTTGTATATTGATCAAAAATATCAATTGAATTTTTTTCTCTTTATAATAGATTGGATGTTTTAAAATAATCACGCCAATACTGTCTACTATTGCCATTTGAGTTAAACTATGAGGTGCATTTATGCCATTTTGATATACTGTTGAAAATCTAGATTCTCTCTCTAAAACAGATTTTTCAAACCCTTCTTTTGCATATCCTAAGAAAATCATCTTTTTTGCCATGTGTTCTATCAATTCCAAATAATAAGCTTCTCCATTTTGTAACTCAAACAATTCTTCTTTAAAAAGAATATCCAAAGAATAAGTAGAACTTGATGTTCGATAATCACACATTAATACCTTACTCTTTATTTTTCTTATATCTCGATCATTGAATTGATGACTAATAAGAACAAACTTATCTTCTTTTTTATTGCAATCAAAGTCTATTGTTGAGATAACCATATCTATATCTTCTAATGAATATTTTTGGATTGATGTATAAGGAATTAATACTATATTTGCCAAAGGAAAAATTCCTTGTATTTTTGTTACCAATAACTTTGATGAACTACGCATTTGTTCTGAAACTAAAACAATACGTTTAATTTCTTGTAATTTTTTTTGATTACTTCTTTCAATACTTGTAGCAAAATGTAAAGCCAGGTATCCAATTTCATAACGTGATAATTTATACTCTCTCAATAAACTATGATAATCCACAAATCTCATAGCTATTAAAAAAGCATTCATATATTGTGCGGAAATTGAACCAACCAATGAATCAGATAAGGTTAAACCATATGAAACTCTCATAAGTAAAGGAAGGATATGGAACATCATATTTTCGATTAATAGGCTATCTAATGCAAATTTTGTTGCATATTCTTGATCAATTATTTTTAATATTATTTCAATTTCTTTTCCAATTGTTTCTTTTTGGTTTTGAGATGATTGTAGAAGACTTGCTTTTCCAAAAATTTGAGAAGCCAATAATCCTTCTTCAACTTTTGGAATATGCATATTATGTTTGTTTTCAAGATACTTAACAAACTCATGAACCAATTTATTTATATTATCATCAATAAGATGATGATGAATTGTAATTTCATTTATAATATTTACTTGTTCTAATCTAAAGAGCATAACTTTAATATGAAATAATATTGACTCAATAGCATTGTAAGAAATAATAATGTTATACTTATTTAATAATGAAACGAATTCCTGTGTCTCTTCATCAAATTTTAAAGTACGTTGATATTCAAAAAACTCTGTATTGACTGATTGATGCTCTGCAATTTTCCCACTAATATAAGAAAACATTTTTCGGATATCTTCTTCTAATCCAACAACTTTAATACCATAATGTACTTTCGATTCTAATTTCAAGTGATACTGATTCAGCATCTTCTTTACATCTTCTATGTCATTAATAATTGTATTTCTACTAACTTCTATAACATCAGCAATGTGATTCAAGGAGATATATTCACTATTTTGTAAAAGCAATGACAATATTAATATGATTCTATATTCTTTATGACCTCGTCCAACACAATCTTGAACATTTATTTCCAATTCTTTCATATACTCATTCAATAATTTTTCATCACTTTTTTTAAAAAATATCCCTTTTTACTAACTGTTACAATATCAAACTTATATTGCCTCCCTTCGCTTCTTAAATTTTGTAAAAGGTATCGTATTTTTCTTTCTGAAAAATGAAGCTCATTTTTCAATTCAGACATAGTAACAAATGGTTGAGAGATTAATAACTCTAGTATTTTCTTCATATCATTCATATATTCAACTCCCATCTTTATTATTGCATTCTTGATGGTTAACAAAAGTCCATTATATGCAAATTTTTTTGCAAAAAATTATGATGAAAATCATCTTCTTTTCTCTTTCATTGTGTAAATATTTTTATAAATTATTCAAAAATATGACTTTCGTATCAAGTTTATTTTAGAATTTAAAACAATATAAGATATTGATATTCCTTTCTTTTTTAGAAAATAACATATATTCTTTAGGAATTTATGATAGAATAAAAAAAAGGTTTCATAATGAGGGGAGCATAAATGATGATAGATGAATTTTTAAGAGATATTTATACTAATGTTTTTAAGCAATGGATTTTGACACAAAACTATGATGATTGTCAAATTAAGATCAATCCTCATAATGAAGATCAAATTCTTATTTCAACAGAATATAGTCACAGTGAAGTGACATTTAACCCATTAAATATTATTGAATTAAGTGTTACAAACACTTTTAATGATGAAATTGAATTCTATCTTCATTTTCAAATGAAAACACTGCAACATGCAATAGAGTTATTCGAAGAAATGATGGATAGTATAAAAAAATTAATTTACAAACCTGTAACAAAGATTTTATTAAGTTGTAGTGGTGGTTTAACAACATCTTTCTTTGCTTCAAAAATGAATGAAGCTGCAAAATTATTAAATATCAATTTTGAAGCTTCAGCTATTAGTTATAGTGAACTTTTTAAGGTCGGTAATGAATATGATATCATTTTATTAGCACCGCAAATTTCTTATATGCATGCTAAAGTACAAGAAATTTTAAAAAATCAAATCGTAATAAAAATTCCACCACAAGTTTTTGCTAAATATAATGTTGGGAAAATGATGACTATTATTAAAGAAGCCATTGATAACCATCAACAACAACCATCACAAAAAAATCAACATACGATTTCACTACATACATCAATTGTATATAAATCACCTATTTTATGTTTAGCAATTATACGCAATAGTAATCGTATACACATTATTTATCGATTATATGATTATCATAATCACATCGAATTAGATAAAGAAATTATTAAAAACAATTTATCCATTCAAGACTTTTATGATGTGATTGATACTGTTATTGCACAATATCCTAATATTCAAACTATAGGTATTTCTATTCCGGGGATTATTAATAATAATTCTATTACGTCATCGAATGTCACTGGTTTAGAAGATATTAATACTCAAAAAATATTTACACAAAGATATAAGCAAAAAATCATCTTCAGCAATGATGTTAATACAGCTATTGTTGGTTATTATGCTTCACAGACAAAATACTCAACTCTTTCATTGCTTTTTCAACCAGTTAGTTTTTTTGCCGGAGTCGGTTCTATCATTGATGGACAACTCATTACCGGAAGAAGTAATGTTGCCGGAGAAGTCCAATATCTTCCTTTGAATTATAGTGATAGTCCTTTAGTTTTAAATAAAACTCCAGAAGGTGCTTTAGAACTTGTTTCAAAAATTATTTTAAGTATTATAGCAATGATAGATCCTGATGCAATTGTTTTATTCTGCTCCCTCGTACCCGATGTATCAGATTTGATTCATGAATTGGAAAAATATATTTCAAAACAACATATTCCTGATATTATTAAAATTGATAACTTAAATGAATACACATTAATCGGTCAGATGATTCTTTGTGCACAAGAACAATAGTTTTTGAAAATAGTCATGGAAACCGCTTTCGCTTAGTGTTATAATAAAACTAAGGAAAATAATGTTAAAGGAGATGTAACCCATGGATTTAAATCAAAAAATTGAAGAATTGAAAAATAATGATACTAAGCTACTCTTAATCATTGGACAACCTGGTAGTGGAAAATCAAAAATGATTAGAACTTATAGTCAAGAAAAAGGAATTCCGATTATTGACTTAGACAAAATATTTGTTAATACCCCTTCAGAACAACTGATGAGCGAAATGAAAAATTTTTTAGAAAATTATCATAAAGATGTCCTATTATTAGATAATAAAAAAATTCTTTACGCTAAGAATAGTAAAATTGATTTATTGGCATTCTTAAAAGAATTAAGTCAGAGCATTACTGTTGTTGCAACTTGGAATGGAAAGATTGAAGATGGTCAATTATTCCACTTCCGTAAAGATGCTCCTGAAGATCTTATCTATTCAGCACAAAAAGAAGATTTTAAATATGTTCTTTGTTAAAAACAACCAAAAATATTGATTCGACACTCTACAACAACTTGGAATTTCCAATTTGTAGGGTGTAGAATAATTTAGGGTAAGAGTGCCCTATATTCTGTAAAGGACAGAAGTGATAGCCTCACTTCTGTTTTTGTATTACCTTAGAATTCTTGGTTGCCCTTTTTTCTATTTCAATGACATAAGGAGATTGATGTTTATTTAGCATACAATAACATGAAACATTAAATAACTTTGTATCCAAAGTTTGAACATATTCATGGATCCATAAGCTTTCTTGATAACCTTCCTGATGTCCAGGATAAACCACAATCCATAAAACTTTATGAAACATATCAATTGCTTTTTTAATAGCGATTTGTGTTGTTTCCAACAAAGTCGTTATATGATGATCAGATAAAGGCAAATAACCCAAATTAAAAATACCAATATCAAATTCTGATAAATACCGATCGATGTTTTGATGTCCATCTAAAATCAGATGAACATGTTCCTGTTCACCTGTCAATAAACGCGTTTGATGAATTGCCTGCTCTTGAACATCAAAGCTATAAACTTCTCGACAATGATGTAATAAAGCCAAAGTATCATGACCATTCCCCATTGTCATATCCACACCAATAAGTCCTTCAGGATAAGTTTTTAACCTTTGATGTACATATTCCACCATTGTTAACATAAAAGCCACTCCTTTATGAATAGTTTTAATACAAATTGATATCATATAATTCAATGGAACATTCTCGACTTCTTTCTATTATTAGAAGTTCTATCATATCTTCCATATTATGATAAATTTATTCGTTTTCTTTCCGATTGCTTATTTGTTATCATTGCATATTACTTTATGAAACCATATCATCTTACAAAAAGAATGATTTATTTTTTAATTGATTGTATTGAAATGTCTATTGCTTTCTTATGGGAAGTCTTTGAATATAATGGTCTCATTTTCTTTCAATATATGCCATCATTATATAACCGGTATTCATGTACTATGATTATTTCACTTATTGATGGATTGTTCATTACTTTTCTTATTTGTAAATATCCATCTTACATTGATAGTCTTTATATACAACCACCAGATAACCACAATTCATCTTCTCAATAACAGCATATCTAAATAATAATTCTTGATCAAGATGGTATCGATCAACTAAATAACGAATAGCTTGCTTTCGTTGGGATGATGTCAATGTTGGTTTGTACCATCTTTTTGGTTTAATTTTAAATTGGCTTAAATAATCTTGAATAAGATTTTCATGATCAACTTGATTATCAAGATATTGATCTAAATATAAAAATAATTCATCTAATTGATATCCAATCTTTTTAAATCCCTGTTTTTGATAAAAAACTCCTAATTGAAAAAAGAATGAAAAAGCAGACTCTTGACGATTCATCACAGAAGACATGGTTTTGGTAAAACGTCCACTGTTCCAATACTTTTCTAACATATCTTCAGCAATATGAATATTTTCCACATCCTGTTTTGATAACCATTGATTTTCAATCATTTCATATGGCGGTTCCATTTGATAGACATAGCCATAACGATCTGCTTCATTCCTTAGAGATATGCCTCTTAACAGCTTTAAGAAACCTAATTGTAACTCTTTTGCACGAAAGGCAAAAACATCATCGAATGATTTTGCGAATCGTTCAAATGTTTCAAAAGGCAATCCAGCAATCAAATCTAAATGCAAATCACATCGTCCTCCTGCTATCAGTTGTTTTACCACTTCTCTTAAACGCTGAAAATTTTGCATTCGTTTTACCGCACGATTAGTTGGCTCATATGTTGACTGAATTCCTATTTCAAATCTTAATAATCCAACAGGAGCATTTTGGTTAATAAAATCTATAATACGCTGATGCAAGAAATCAGCATTGATCTCAAACTGAAATTGTTGTCCCTTTTGATGATGATGGAAAATGTAATCTAAAATCATAATTGCATGATCAGCATCTGCATTAAAACTACGATCTAGAAATTTAATCGTTTTCGCAGGACTTTGACAAATCCATGATAATTGTTTTTTTAAATAATCTTCACTGAAAAAACGCAATCCTTTTTCTAATGAAGACAAACAATATTGACATTGAAACGGACATCCTCTACTCGATTCAAAATATAAAATACGTTTCCCCATATCTTTTTCATCACGTTTTAAAGCATAAGGAGAATCTAAAGATTCTACATATTTTAAATCAACGCAAGCAACTTCATGAGAAATATGATTCTTATCACTGACACCAGCTATTTCAACCTTATGTCTGTCTTCTAAAGCTTGTAATAAGCTTGGAAAAGTTTTCTCCCCTTCTCCACTAATCACATAATTAATACAATCATACGCTAAAAAATATTGTGGTTCATACGTGACTTCTGGACCCCCTAAAATTAAAATCAAATGAGGATGACATTCTTTCAATTTCTGACATAAAGTCAAAATATAATGAATATTCCAAATATAACATGAAAAAGCCACAATATCTAAATTCATAGAAAGGATATCATCACAAATGATATCCAAATCCTCTTTAATCGTATATTCTTTAAAATCAACATCATGTTCATGATAAGAAGCAACATAAAGTAATCGTAAAGCCAATGATATATGAATATATTTTGCATTTAATGTTGTTATTAATGTTTTCATAAGTACTCCTAAAAATAATCTAGGGATTACCCTAGATTATTCACTCTCTTCTATAGTTGGTATAATACCATTATATAAACAATATTCTTCCAATGTCCATCCATTTTGGAATATTTCTTGCGCCGCTTCTTTTCCGACGTATCTAAAATGCCAAGGTTCGTTGGCAATACCAGTAATATCAGCCTTTGATTCCTCAAATCTTAAAATAAAACCATATTTATATGCATTCGCAATACACCATTTGTATTCAGGTGTATCACCAAAATAACTGCTAATTCCATTGCGTTTATTATCTAAAACACTTTGACTTGTTAAATCTACACTCAATCCACTTTGATGTTCACTAGCACCAGGTTCTGCTACCAAACTTGAAGCCGTTACTTCATCATAAAGATCATAAATTTCCTGATAAATTTCTTCTTGGTCTTGATAAGAACGATAAGCACTATTAATGACAAGCGTATAGCCTTCTTCCTTAGCTGCATTATACATTTCTGTCAAAGCATCAGCAGCTTCTTGTCTTAATTGTGCATTTTCACAATCAGGCGAAACAGGTATATCTGTTGGTGTTACAAGATCATCAGGAACATAGCTACTATCATACTGAAATCCTTTTTTAACCAAAGTCAGAACACTTTCGGGATTTAGAATCGTATATGTATCACCATTATCATTAGCTGAAATAATAAATGGATAAGCCGTCGCTAAAACTGCATAACTATAGCTATCTGTTTCATCATATAATGCCATATATTGATCAAGATCTTGAATAGTGAAACCTTGAATATCCATATAAGGTTCAATTTGTGTGTAAGTATATTCATAATCAAGTAAATATTGTAAATCATCAATACTTGCCACTTCCAGAATATCCCAAAATTGATCTTCAGTATATGTCAAGGCATTAAATTTTTGTTTATAATTCGTCATGATATCATCAACTGTTATCACGACATCTTCTATTTCTAAATCACTATATAAAGAAAAATATCTTTCATAGTCATCATATAATTGATAAGATTCACTGTTAGCAATCCAATCGGTAATATGTTCCATTTTATCATGAGTTAAAATTTCATCGACAGCCTCATCATCTAATGCCAATATAACATTTTGTTGTGAAAAAGAATATCCTTTCACCATTAACTTCAATCGACTAAAATTCAACCAAATAATAAGTCCTAAAACAACAACAACTGCTCCAGCAATTATCGCAATACGATCCCAACGAATTTTTGACCTTCCATAAGAAGAATAATTACTATAATATGTATATCTCTTTTTTCTATTCAATCTCATATAATACCTCTTTTCTCTGCTATTATAGTTTAACACATTCATTTTTATAATTCCATATTTAACATAAAAATCACATGATAATTCTTAATATGATGAGATTATTTTATTGCAATATGAAATAATTTATGTTATTTTAATTGATGTATATAAAGGAGGGTTACTCTATGCATTTTGTTATTTGTGTATTTATAGCATTAATATGTTTAATAACTGCTATTTTATTTACAGAAGTATTCCCAAAATGGTTTAAATTTATTCTTGCTGTGATTGGAGCAGGAACTTCTGGATATGCTTTAGCAATTCTTATCAGAAAAATAGCAATGTGGACAAGTGCTTTTTCAAAGCCAAAACTCTTACCTACTGCTGGTATCTGTTCTATTATCATATTAGTTGGTATTATTATTGCTGTAATCATTTTAAATAAAAAGAAAGCCAAATAATTTAGTAGGAAAAACGCTCGCGTTTTTCCTTTTTTCTTAAGATAATCTTAACACATTATTAAGACAATTATGGTCGTTCATTTCCCTTGATATCTATATAATGAAATTAAGGAAGGTGAACATTATGAATCGACATATTTTTCCAAAATATTCTCTTTCAATCTTTATTTTATCATGTCTTTCTCTTATTGGATCATTTTTAAGTGTCATTAATCTTATTCCATTAATGACAACATATCAGCTCATTGAAGATTCTAAAAACTATCAATTATCAAAATATTATTATTACTTAATATATGCATTACTTGTCTTAAGTATTATTTTGACTTGCTTTATAACAATCTTTTATACAAATATAGGGTAGAGAATTTTCTACCCTTTAATAGTTCTTCGCATGCTTTTGTGACATTTGAAAACGTAATGTAATCAATAATGCTACAGCAATTGAAACAACATAAATTAAATAAACAACACAATATGCCTTTTGTCCACCAATCAGATCAATTAAATTTCCTGAAATCATTTGAAAATGAATGCAGAAAATCCCTTAGCCAACATTGATGAAATACCATATGCACTATTAACAAAACGTTCATCTACAATTTCAATAATAATCTTCGCAACTACTAAAGTAAAAACAATACTCGTAAACCCCTGAAAAAAGAATATATACATAATTAATGAAGATGGTGGACAAGTTGCATACCAGGCAAAACGAACGATTGATAAGACACATGCAAAAATCATAAGAGTTTTATAAGATATTTTTCTCATTATGCGATCAGAGAAAAATATAGCTGGAAGTTCAGACATCGTACTTAATAATAATGTTGTCCCAACCATTGCTGTTGTTCCTCCTAATTCTTTAATCAATAAAGGCAAATAAACATTATTTGCACTAGTTGGTCCTTGAAATAAAATATAAATCAAAAGAAATATAACAAAAGCTTTATTCTTAAAAAGAGAAGTAAAAAGTTGTGATAAAGTAAATTTTCCCGTATTATTTTTTTTGTTGCGGAACGACATCATTCATATGATAAAAACCAAAGATTGTCAATCCAGCCGCAACAGCAAAAATATAGTAAATAGCTAAAGGAGAAACATAATCATAAACAACTCCCGCCACTTGACAAGCTACAGCATATAAAATAGACCCCCACATACGAATGCTTCCAAAAGAATAAGGCGAACTTGTCGCAAGACGATCAGACAGAGCAATTGTGCCATTTAGAAATCCTTGTGTCAATCCATTAAACAAAAACAAAAAAAATGAAATGATGACTGTAAGCAAACAATAATCCACAAACACCACATAAAAACATACAAATCATTCCAACAAGTCGAGGACTTTTTAATTTATCAGCAATCATTCCACAAACAGGTTGAGATACCATCGCAAATAACGGTGCCGCCGATGTAATCAAAGAAATCTCTGTTGCTGAGCATCCTACACCAGCTAAATATACTGAAATAATACAAGCAAAAGTTCCCAATGCATAATAAAA
>CAYSWW010000046.1:0-12108 GCA_964434915.1 uncultured Coprobacillus sp. | reverse complement strand
TTTTGATTTTAAATTTAGTCTAAAAAATCTAGTGATAGTCTCTAAAGACGGGTTTGATAATTTTATTGTAAGTTTTTTGATTAATATTATTTTTTTTATTGTATTTATCTTTAAACTTTAGTATTACCATAATTGTATAGGTTAGGGATAGAAGTCTTTTGGTAAGAGAGTGGATTTCTATCCTTTTTTTCTCCTTTATATCATTTAATCTTATCAACTTAATTAGATCCAACACTAATAATCTTATCTATATTTTTATAAATTATTATCTAATTATAATCATATATTAAATATCTTATCAAGATTTTAACCCCATAATCTGTAAATAGCAAATAAAAGTCACCACAAGTTATTTTATAGCGACTCTAAACCCACAGTTATTTTAAATAGTCATTAAAAGTATAATGAGTCAGTCTTTTGTGTTATAAACGATGTAACAGGTTACAAAAAAGGTTAAATGATTCTATTTTAAAAAATATTGTGTTAATTTATACATGTGATGTAAGCGCATTCAACGAAAATGCAAATAGATATTATGTGCAAGATATTTTTTTGTATTTTGAATTTGCTTCGCTATATAGAAAAACCGGCCATTTTTCTATATAGCAAATTGAATGCTTTGAATTAAGTTTTGAGAAAGGAGAAAAGAAAATGATAAAAAAGTTTTGGAAAAGGGTAATTACATCATTATTAACTTTAATAATGATATTAAGTACTGCAACAATGATGCCGGTATACGCTGAACCGTTATCTTTGCCATCTTTTGAATCAGATAAAGCATATGCAATTGTATCAACGAGTACAAATAAAGCAGTACAAGTGAGAAATGTTACTTGGTCTGAATCTGGAGCCGTTTATGTTGATGGTGATATAACGAATGGGAAGGTCAAAAGCAAAGTTGCATTTACAATTGTTCAACAGGATAATACTTATGCTTTTGCTTCTGTTGGAAATGACGGGACATTACTAAAATGTGAAGATACTTTAGGAAACGGAATTTCCTTTGTATTTAATTATGATACGAGTGTTGCTAATGATCATAAATTTACAATTGAACCTGTTGAAGGTGGTTATAAATTAAAGAGTTCAAAAGATGTTTATCTAGGATTAGGAGAAAATAATCGTTTAGAGAAAGTATCTGATGATCAGGCTGAAATCTTTATTTTTGAAGAAGTTTCTGTTATTGATGAATATGTCTATATTGAAAATGTAGAAACTCATCAGTTAGTAACATTTGATCAGCAAGAAAATTTGCAACCTATTAAAGTTACAGGTAATATTGATAATGTGACTGATAGTGAAAAATTCTTACCTGAATATACAACAAATGATAATTATACAATGACTGATGTAACAGGAAATATTAATACGGTTGCTTTTAAATCAAAAAGCAATTCAGCAATGGTTATTATTTCTGCTAATTGGGTAGATGGAGCCATTAGCGCAATCGTAGCTAAAGAAGCAAGTCCTGGTGGTTGGGAATCAGTTGTTGTAGAACCGGCCGGGAACGGTCAAGTCTACTTAAGAAGCTCATATACACATGAATATATAACAGTTAATGATAATGATGAGTTAGCTTTGACTGAAAAAACAAAAGAATCTTTGACTAGTCGTGAAAAGTTTGTGATTCATTCACAAGTCTTTCCTGAAGCAATTGAAGATTTAACAATTAATAACAGCAGTCGTACACAAACGACATTGAGCTTATCTTGGACAAATCCAACAACAATTTATACAGATATTGAATTGTATCAAAAAGGGCCTAATGATACGTTTTATAGTAAAATTGCTGATTTAACAAATGAAAGTTCTTATACTGTTACTGGTTTGAATCCAGGAAATGAATATAGTTATAAATTATTGGTTGTCATTGGTGAAAAAACTGTTAGTACTTATAGTAATGAAGTCAGCGCAAAAACAAGAGTGGGTGATAAACCAGCAACACCTACAAATGTCAAAATAGAAGAAACTGGAACCAATAAAGTTAAAATTAGCTGGGACATGTCTGAAAATGCAACTCATTATGTGATTCAACATGCATTGAGTGGTTATGGAACATATACAGATGTAGAAGGTGCAGTTGTTGATAAAGATGTAACAAGTTATGAATTAACTTATGTAGGTAAATATGAAAATTATTATCGTGTTGTTGCTATTAACAATGGTGATGGTGAGGAAATAAACGATACTGCCGAATATTCAGATGCATCTCGTTTTGTATCATTAGAAACAAATATGTTTGGTGATCATACATTGATTTTTGCACCAACAGATGATATTGCACAAATTGATAGTATTTTATCAGCATTGTTTACTCAACAAAATGATGCTAGTGCAGATGCACAATTTAATGCAGATCATTATCAAGTTTATTTTAAACCTGGAGATTATACTGAAACAAGTTGTATCTATTTAGGGTTTTATACATCCATTAATGGTTTAGGAAAAACACCATATGATGTCAAGCTAAATAATTTTGCTATCCCATGTTATTTAGATGAAAATAATGCAACATGTAATTTTTGGCGTTCTATGGAGAACGTTTCAATTATAAATACTGGAAATTCTCAAGGAAAAGCTCAATATGGAATTGAAAGTTGGTTGGCAGATGATTTTAACTGGGCTGTTGCGCAAGCTGCTCCATAGCTGCTCCATTAAGAAGAGTTTATAGTCAAAGAAATGTTAACTATGATTGGAACTATGGATGGGCAAGTGGAGGATATGTTGCTGATTGCTATTTTGAAGGTAATGCAGGTACATATTCAGGACAACAGTTCTATACAAGAAATTCAATCATTAAAGGAAATGCTTTTGGAACGACTTTAAATAATTTCTATCAAGGTGTTATTGCAGAAAATTTACCAAATAGTGAAACAGGAGAAGCATTATTAAAGGGTAATGGATATTCTAATTGGAATATTGCAAGTAGTAGTGGTGACCAACAAGTCTTTACAAATATTGAAGAAACACCAAAAATAAGTGAAAAACCATTCTTATATATTGATGATAATGGTGAATATCAAGTTTTTGTGTCAGATATAAGAGAAAATACAGCAGGAATCAGCTGGTCAGAAGATAGCATGGGAGAAGGAAAGAGTATTCCTTTAAGTGAATTTTATATTGCAAATCCTGAAGATACTGCTGCAGATATCAATCAACAAATTGCTGCTGGTAAAAATATTTATTTTACTCCAGGAACTTATTATGCTGAAGAACCTATTTTAGTATCAGAAAATAATGTCATTTTATTAGGAACAGGAATGACTTCTATTATTCCTGATAATAATGAAGCAGCTATGATTATCGATGATGATGTTACAGGTGTTAGAGTTGTTGGAATGATTTTTGATGCTGGTACATATAGTGAATACTTATTAAAAGTAGGAACGAAAAAGAATTCTACTGATAATAGTGATAATCCAATTGTTTTACAAGATATTTTCTTTAGAGTTGGGGGAACGACAGATACTCTAACAAAAGCTGATAATGCTTTAGAAATCAATACAAATGATGTATTATGTGATCATTTCTGGATTTGGCGTGCAGACCATGGCGCTGGTGTTGAATGGTATGGCAATGAGTCAAATCATGGATTAATTGTTAATGGGGATAATGTCACATGTTATGCATTATTTAATAAACATTTCCAAAAATATAATACATTATGGAATGGTGAAAACGGAGCAACATATTTCTATCAAAATGAAACAGCTTATGATCCAATTTCACAAGAAGCGTGGATGAGTCATAATGGTACTGTTAATGGTTATGCTTCATATAAGGTTGCAAACAATGTGAAAAATCATTATGCTGTTGGTCTGGGTATCTATAATGTCTTTATTTATACGGGCGAAGATTATGATGCTTCTAAAGTTCAAATTCAATTAGATAATGCTATCGAAGTTCCTAATAGTGAAGGTGTTATTGTAGAAAATGCATGTTTACAAACATTTGCTAATGACGGTGGTGCTTTACAACGTATTAATACAATTATTAATGGTGTTGGTGATGGTGTAAGCAGTGGAATTGATAATGTAACTGGTTTAAAAGGAGAAGGTTGGTCAAGAAAATTTTTGATTAGTTATCAAAATGGTACTGCAGTTGTTGGAAAAGCAACAGATGGTAGTGATGCTCAAAAAGGAAAATATATTGGGGTTGAAACGATAACAGGAGTTCGTCAATTAGGAGAAGATGATTTAGATGTCGCTTCAATGCAAGCGTTATATAACCAGTATAAAGAGTTACAAGCAGATTGCTATACAACTCTTAGCTGGAATTTCTTGAGTGAGTTATCATTAGAAGTTGAAAGAGTATTAAGCGAAGATTATTTGAAATACGATGCTTCTAGTAGTGAATTTAATCAAGTTATGAATGATTTCAAATTAGCTATAGATAATCTTGAAGAAATAGGTGACAAAACGAAGTTACAGGAAAGCTATAATCAATATAAAGATTTAAATGAATCTGATTATACAAAAGATAGTTGGGAAGTATTTAGTAAAGCTTTAAATAATGTCGAAAATGCTTTAAATGATACTGAGGCAACTCAAGATTTCATTGATAGCATTTATCAACAATTAGAAGAAGCTTATGCAAATCTAAAATTAGTATCAGAAGAAGGAACAGGACAACAAGCTGATCTTGGAGATGATGAGAGCACAGAGTCAACTCCTGATTCTGATAATGAAGAAAACACAAATCAAAATACAGGTTCTGATAATGAAGATGGCGAAAATAAGAATCTTGCTACGGGATCTGATCAAAATAATAATTCTAATCAAGATTCAGACAATAAACCAAATAAAGATAAGACTTCTGTTAATACTGGAGATAATAGCTTAGTAGGTATCTTTATGATAACAAGTTTATTATCAGCGGGTGCTTATATCGGATTAAGAAAAAATAAAGATGAAAATTAAAAAAATTCTCGTTCTGGTTTGCTTGTTGTTTACTTTAACACTAATTCAAGTTTCAGCTATCAATAATCAGGGTATTGATACTTGGAAAGCAACAGCAATCATTTCACCAGAAATTGGTGAAAGAAAGGCTTCTGGTAAAATCTAGATAAAAATTCATTGATTTGTGATAGATGAAATGAATGTTGATCACTATGATATTTATTTAGATGACCAAAATGTCAAAGAAGTTGATGATCTTGATTAATCGGTTATTGTAACGAGTATATATGTAACTCAAGCAGATTATTATCAGTTACGCATTGTGACTGTAACTGAAGAAAAATATGAGTTCAGTTCTTCTATTCACAAACTCTCGATTGCAAAAAAGGATTAAGTATTGATAACAAAGCAGTGATTGTTCTAGTTGCTGATATGCAAGAAAGATAGTATTACAATTGGAGTTATACACAATCAGTTAATGTCATGGGAAACAAAGAATTTGTTCCTATGATTTGGGATGAAAATAGTGTGTCATGGTTAGAAAGTGAATCAAACTGTTTTAGGATTTAATGCACTTGATTTAGCTAATTAGGCAAACTTATCTGTTGAAGAAGCTATATCATATCACCATTTATTTAGTGATAATGGATTAAGAGTAGACTCTGTAGTCACATCTTATCCAATAAATGAAAGATATCAAAACTATGCAAATAATATTAAAATGACAGAAATCGATTTTATTCCAGTGCATATTTATTATGATTGGGTTAGTGATTTTTAGAAACCATAGATACTTTATATGAAATGTATCATAAACCAATTTAGGTAACTAAATTTGGTCTTTCTAATGTAGGATTGTATTGTACAAATTTTAATTATGATGAATCCCAAGAGCAAATAAGTCAATATTTACAAGATACAATTAATGGATTAGCAGAATGGAAATATGTTGAAAGGTATACTTGGTTTAATTTTAGAGTTGATGATGCAGGAGGAGGTAAAACGGCATTATATGACCAAGAAACAGGATTATTAACACCATTAAGTGAATTATATCAATCGCTTGGCAATCTTGATGTTACAGATGTTGATTTGAATGATGAGCTTGTTGAAGATAGTAATCATTTGTAGATGACTCTGATATCAAGATAATATTGATGTTGAAGAATCTATACCTTAGATGAACGAAACTAAAAATAGCAATTCTCATTTAGATTTTCAAGAGCAAAATTTAATTAATGAAGAACAACCATTGCTTTCAAGTGATGAAAAAGAAATTGTTGAACCAATGACTAATGATTCTCATTCAGTAAATAATGTGAAAGAACCATCAGTCAATACAGGAGATACAACGAATGTTATTGAATTGATGGTTTTATCTGGTGTTTGTTTTCAATTGATTAGAAAAAAGATCTCTCTTAGGTAACTAGGAGAGATTTTTTGTATAGCAAAGATATTATCTTAATTGGAGAAGATTTTTTTACTTGTTATCGGATGAATAATAAGGATTAATTAAAACTTTAAATATTTTTATGAATTATTAACATAATAATAAAAAATTATATTTCAATTTTTACATTTCTTTACAAAATAATGATGTTTTTGGTAATTTCTCAAATGCTATACTTTAATCGCTAGAAGGAGGAAATATATGAAAAAGAAAAGTATAGCAATGTTTGCTTTATGTGGTCTCATGCTATTAAGTGGGTGTAGTTCTACAGAAGTAACAGAAACAGTAGATTTAAATAGTTTAAGCTTAGATGAAATTATTGAAAAAGCTAAAGAAGATGGTGAAATCAATTCAGTGGGTATGCCAGATACTTGGGCAAACTGGGGAGAAACATGGACAGAAATCGAGGAAGAGTATGGAATTAAACATACTGATACGGATATGTCTAGTGCCGAGGAATTAGCTATTTTTGCTAATGAAGCTCATGATGCAACGAAAGATATTGGAGATGTCGGACAATCTTTTGGCCCAGTAGCAGAAGCTCAAGGATTAACATTGCCATATAAAACATCTTATTGGGAATCTATTCCTGATTGGGCAAAAGATGATGATGGTGATTGGATTATTGGTTATTATGGAACAATTACATTTATAACTAATACGGATCTTGTTGATGAAGCACCAACAAGTTGGCAGGATGTTTTAGAAGGTGATTATACTTTAACAATTGGTGATGTTTCAGTAGCTACACAAGCACAAAGTGGATTGTTAAGTGCAGCGATTGCTTTTGGTGGTAGCGAAAGTAATATTCAACCAGGTTTAGATTTCTTCAAAACCTTAGCTGAAGAAGGACGTTTAGATATGGGAGATACTAGCGTTGCTCGTTTAGAAAAAGGAGAAATTGAAGTGGCTGTTCTATGGGATTATAACTCTTTAGGATATCGTGCTCAAATTCAAGAAAATAATCCAAATGCTAACTTCGAAGTATCTGTTCCAACGGATGGTGCTATTCAAAGTGGTTATTGTACAATTATTAACGCTTATACAAAGCGTCCATATGCAGCAGCATTAGCAAGAGAATATATTTTATCAGATGAAGGACAAATTAATTTAGCAAAAGGATATGCTCGTCCTGTTCGTGACGATGTCGAATTGCCTGAAGACGTACAAGCACAACTTTTACCTGATGAACAATATACAAATGCTCGTTTTATTGAAGACCAAGAAGCTTGGGATCAAGCTGTTAGTGATTTAGCAACATCTTGGCAGGAAGAAGTAGTTGCTTATGCACAGTAAAATAGTATTTGTTTTATTGGATGGTTTGCAAAGTCATTATGCTAAGGAGCATTTAGGGTATTTAGAGCATCTATGTGAGAAAGAAAAAGCAGCAAAATATGAAGTACTGGGAGAATTACCCAGTGCTTCTCGTCCAATGTATGAAACAATTTTTACCGGTTTACCCGTTTATGAACATGGTATTTCAAATAATGGGATATGTCGTTTATCTCATCATGATCATTTATTTAAATTACTCAAACAAGCTCATAAAAAAAGTCTTGTTTTAGCTTATTATTGGATAAGTGAATTGTATTTATCTGCACCATTTGATAAAGATAAAGATATTTATCATGATGATGCAATGTCTTGTATTGATCGTGGATTCTTTTATTTTGAAGACACATATCCAGATAATCATTTATATTCACTTTCATCTAACATAATGGAAAAGGATGATTATGATTTTGTCTTCATTCATCCAATGAATATTGATGATGCCGGTCATAAGTATGGAGCAGGTTCACAAGAATATGCGAATGCTGTTATTCAAAATGATAAGTTACTATCTACATATATTCCACAGTGGATAGATCAAGGATATAGTGTTGTTGTTGGAGCTGACCATGGTATGAGCGAAAATGGATATCACGGGGGAAATAGTGATATGCAACGAAGTACAGCACTTTATGTTATTGATGATCAAGTCATACCTGGATATCATTCACAAGAATTAACAACTTTAGAGTTTGCGCCATTACTATGTCATTTGCTGGGTCTTAAACCAGATAAAAAAATGAAATCAATGGAGGTGGAGTTTAGCAATGAAGACAAAAATCAGCCATAAGGTTTACATATTAGCATTATTACCATTTTTTATCATGGTTTTATTGTTTGAAATCATGCCTTTAATCAATATAGTCATTAAAAGCTTTTCTCAAACAGGAGGTGGTTTTACATTTAATCATTTTATACGCATTTTTTCGACACGTTTATATCAGCAATCAATATATAACAGTGTGTGGATATCTATTTTTTCATCAATATGTGGAATCATAATAGCTTTTTTAGGAGGGAAGTCTGCCAATAATTCAAGTGAAAAGGTGCGTAATATTTTTACAACGATTTTAAATATTACGAGTAACTTTGCTGGAGTTCCTTTAGCTTTTGCATTTATGATTTTGTTAGGTAATGTTGGAATTTTGACTTTGATTGGTAAGAATTATGGAATAACTTTTTTAGCAAACTATAATCTATATACGATTAATGGTTTGTTGTTGACATATATTTATTTTCAGATTCCTTTAGGTACTTTATTAATGCTTCCTGCTTTAGGTGGGCTCAGAAAAGAATGGAAAGAAGCAGTTGGATTGTTAGGCGGAAATAGTTTTCATTATTGGTTTAAAGTCGCAATTCCGTCTCTATTTCCAAGTATTTTAGGAACATTTTCGGTATTGTTTGCTAATTCTTTAGCGGCATATGGAACAGCATATGCCTTATTAAGCAATAATATTTCTCTTTTGCCAATACGTATATCACAACAATTTGTTGGAGAGGTTGTTCAAAATAAAGAATTTGGATGTGCTTTATCATTAGTTATGATGATTTTAATGGTTATTTCTGTTCTTATTACAAATAAGTTACAGAAAAAAACAGGAGGTGCACAATGAAATTAAAAACACATTTATGGGATGGTTTAATCTTGTTAATTATTGCTTCTTTTTTGATAATACCATTGGCTTTAACTTTCTTATACTCGGTATTTACTGAGTGGATGAATATTTTGCCAACAGGTTTTACTTTGAATTTTTATACAAAAATTTTTGCAGACAGTGCGTTTATTGATTCATTGTGGCGATCTATTATAATTTCCTCTATACCTGTTATCGTTTGTACAATTTCAATACTTTTGGTTTTATATGTCATCATTTTATATATGCCAAAATTAGAAAGATATATCGAAATTTTATGTAATATTCCATATTCAATTCAGGGAGTTATTTTAGCAGTCGGAATCATTTCATTATATTCTGGTAAACCAGGTTTTTTATCAAATCGTCTTTTCCTTTTGGTTGGAGCATATTGCATCATTATTTTGCCATATACTTTTAGGGGATTGAAAAATACTATTAGTGCCTTGAATGTTAAATGTATTATTGAAGCAGCTCAAGTGTTAGGATGTTCTAAATTGTACGCTTTTTTTTCTATTGTTATACCACAAATGAGAAGAGGCATTATTTCGACAATGATGTTAGCTTTTACAATGCTATTTGTTGATTTTGTTGTTGTTAATATGATAGCCGGAAGTGCATTTAAAACAGCAGGAATTTATTTATATCAAACAATGTCTAAATCAGGACAGTTATCAAGTGCTATCATTGTTATTTTATTTATAACAACATTAATTATTTCTACTTTAACAATCATCATTCAAAATAAGGCTGTCATAAAAAGGAGGAAAGCATAATGGCATATATAGAATTTAAAGAAATTTGTAAAAGTTATGATGGTAAAAATCAAGTGCTTAATCATATTAATTTAGATGTTGAAAAAGGGGAGCTGGTTACTTTATTAGGACCAAGTGGTTGTGGTAAATCTACTTTACTTCGTTCTTTAGCGGGACTTGAGCAGATAAGTTCAGGAAGAATTTTTTTAGATGGAGAAGATATTACAGATGTTCCTGTGCAAAAACGTGGAATAGGAATGGTTTTTCAACAGTATTCATTATTTCAAAATATGAATGTTGAAGAAAATATTGCATTTGGGTTAAAAATAGCAAAGGTTAATAAGAAGCGAATTGAAGAAAAGGTTCAGCGAGTTATTGAAATGGTTGATTTAGTTGGTAAAGAAAAAAGTTATCCAAGTCAATTATCAGGAGGACAACAACAACGTGTAGCAATAGCAAGAGCTATTGTTATGGAACCAAAGGTATTATTGTTAGATGAACCATTAAGTGCTATTGACGCAAAGTTAAGAAGAGAGCTCCAAGAAAAAATTAAACGAGTTCAAAAGGAATTAAAGATTACAACAATTTTTGTAACGCATGATCAAGATGAAGCGATGATTATGTCTGATAAAATTCATTTGATGAATAATGGAATTGTTGAACAAAGCGGCAATCCAGTTCAATTATATACACATCCTGTTTCTAAATTTGCAGCTGAATTTATTGGACATTATAATATTTTAGATCAAGATAAATTAAAGGTTCTATTCCCTTATAAAGACTTTAAAGCAGGTCATTATGCTTTTAGGCCAGAGACGATCTATCTTCAAAACGAACCTATTAAGGATAAAAATATGTATGTATTTGAAGCAATTGTAGATAATTATATTTCAAGAGGAAATGTATTAAGATATACTTTACGTTGTAGTTCTGTATCTTTTAAATCTGAAGTTTTATTTAGAAGTTTTGCATTATTTAATGAAGGACAAAAAGTTTATGTTGGTATAGAGCCGCATAATATTCTTGCAATTAGGGATTAAATAAAGATAAGACTGTTTAATTATAGTGATTAAAGAGTCTTTTATTATTTAATATGAATGAAAAATAAGTTATATTATATATGGGAAGTGATAAAAATGATAAAACAAAATTTACATACGCATTCGCTTTATTGTGATGGTAAAAATACAATAGAAGAAATGACATTAGAAGCAATAAAAAAAGGGTTTGATGTTTTAGGATTTTCTGGACATGGTAATTGTCATATAGATAATTATTCTATGAATGAAGAGAATACTAAAAAATATATACATGATGTTTTAGCAATGAAAGAAAAATACAAAGATCAAATTCATATTTTTCTTGGTATTGAGCAAGATGTGTCAGGACAACGTTTTAAAAAACATGCTCCTTATGATTATATTATAGGAAGTGTACATTTTGTAAAAACGGGAGATCAATATTTAGAAGTTGATGAAAGTGTTGATATTACTAAACAGATCGTAGCATTCTATGGCGATTTTTTAAGCTATGCGAAAAGTTATTATGCTGAGGTAAAAAAAATAGCGAATATGGATGAAATTGATATTGTAGGACATATTGATTTATTGACAAAGTTTAATGAAAATGAAAATTTTATTCAATTTAATCATCCTAAATATTTAGCGCTTGCATTTGATTGTATTGATGTTCTTATTGAAAAAAACAAAATATTTGAAGTCAATACTGGAGCTATTGCGCGGGGACAAAGGAAGACACCATATCCACATAAAATATTACTTGAGTATATTTATCAAAAAGGGGGAAAGATTTGTTTAAATAGTGATTGTCATAATAAAGATATGTTAGATTGTTATTATAAAGAATCTCTTGATCTTATTAAAAGTTGTGGATTTACATCAATGATGGAATTAACAAATGAAGGGTTTATTGAAAAATCAATTGATGAATTTATATATTAAAAGCTGAATTAAGTAATTAAGGAGCTGTAACGAAATAACTTTCATAAAGTTGTTTCAACAGCTTCTTTTTATGATTTA
>CAYSWW010000045.1:0-12201 GCA_964434915.1 uncultured Coprobacillus sp. | reverse complement strand
TTATCTCACAACCATCGGTTCACTTACAGTGTGTTGATTATAGACCACTTACGATTCTTTTGCCTAATAAAATCACTTCTGCCAAAAAAATATTATTATATTTTTTCTTAATCATCATACTCACAACACCCCTTTAAATAACAAAAAACACCCAATAATACCATAAATAGTATTAATGAGGTGTTGCTCATTTGGTTACAAATCTTTCAATATCTAAAAAAACACGACATATCTTTATATGAATGTCAGACATATCTTCTTATTAAAAAGGCATTTTTATGCCTTTTTAATAAGAAAGTTACCATTTTGATAATCTACAATAATGTGATCACCCTTTTGAATTTCACCTTTAATGACAGCTTTAGCAACTAACGTTTCAATATGTGCTTGAATAAAACGTTTTAATGGTCTTGCCCCAAATGTTATATCAAAACCTTCTTGTGCAATCTCTTGTTTTGCTACATCACTAATTTGTATAGAGATTTTTTGGATACTTAAACGTTCAGCCAATTGAGTAATAAATTTATCAATAATCTGATAAACAACATGTCCATCCAATGAATTAAACATAACCGTTTCATCTATACGATTCAAGAATTCAGGTTTGAAATATTGCTTTAATTCTGCTTCAACTGCACGTCTTGTTTCTTCATTATTACCTTGTAATAAATATTGAGATCCAATATTTGAAGTCATGATAATAATTGTATTCTTAAAACTAACAACATTACCCTTAGAATCAGTAATACGACCATCATCCAAAACTTGTAATAAAATATTGAATACATCAGGATGTGCTTTTTCAATCTCATCTAATAAAACAATACTATATGGTGCACGTCTTATAGCTTCACTTAATTGTCCACCTTCTTCATAACCTACATAACCTGGAGGAGCTCCTAACAAACGAGAGACACTGAATTTTTCCATATATTCACTCATGTCAATACGTATGATATTCTTTTCACTATCAAACAAGTGTTCAGCTAAACTTTTCGCAACTTCAGTTTTTCCAACCCCTGTAGGACCTAAGAATAAGAATGAACCAATTGGTCTATTTTCATCATTGATACCAGCACGTGATCTTAAAATTGCATCACAAACTTTTTCAATGGCTTCATCTTGCCCCATAACTCTCTTTCTTAAAATCTCATCCAAATGTAAAAGCTTATCACGGTCTGATTCCATCAATTTATTGATTGGAATACCTGTCCATCTTGCAATGACTTCGCTAACAGTATCAACAGTCACTTTTTCTTGTAGTAATGCATTTTCGGAATCTTTTGCTTGATAATCAGAAATTTCTTTATTAATTCTTGGTAATGTTTCATACTTAATTTTAGAAGCATCTTCCAAGTTTCCTTCTGTTTCGTATTTATCCTTTAAAGCTTCATAACGAACTTTTTGATCTTTTAATTCTTTAATATGATCTAATGCTTTCTTTTCTTCTTTCCATTTATCAGTCAAACCTGTCAACTGTTCATCTAAAGAAGCAATACGACTTTTAATTTCATCCAAACGTTTTTCATTATCATCATTTCTATCTTCTTTTTCAATAGAAATACGTTCCATTTCCAAACGATTCTTTTCCCTTGTAATTGCATCCAATTCCTCAGGCAATGAATCAATTTCCATACGAACCGAAGAACAAGCTTCGTCTATTAAATCAATGGCTTTATCTGGTAAAAAACGATCAGTAATATAACGTTGTGACATATGTACTGCACCAACAATAGCACTATCTGTTATTTGAACACCATGATGTGATTCAAAACTATCTTTTAAACCACGCAATATTGCAATTGTATCATCAATATCTGGTTCAGCTACTTGGACTTTTTGGAAACGTCTCTCTAAAGCGGCATCTTTTTCTATATACAAACGATATTCATCTAATGTTGTTGCACCAATACAATGTAATTCTCCACGTGCTAACATTGGTTTCAATAAATTAGCCGCATCCATTGCACCATCAGTTTTTCCTGCTCCAACTAACTGATGAATCTCATCAATAAACAAGATAATATTTCCTTCAGATTTCTTGATTTCATTTAAAACTGCTTTTAATCTTTCTTCGAATTCTCCACGATATTTTGCTCCAGCAACCAAAGCACCTAAATCAAGTTCATACAAAGTTTTATTTTGCAAACTTGTTGGTACATCATTTTTGAAAATACGCCAAGCCAATCCTTCAACAATGGCAGTTTTACCAACTCCTGGTTCTCCAATTAAAATTGGATTGTTTTTTGTCTTACGCGATAAAATCTGAATAACACGTCTAATTTCCTCATCACGGCCAATAACAGGATCAAGTTTACCATCTTTAACATCTTGAATTAAATCACGTCCATATTTTGTTAAAACTTCATATTGATTTTCTGGATTAGGACTATCTACCATATTCCCACCTCTCATTTCTTTAATTATCTTTTCAATCTCTTTTTTATTTAAATGATATCTTTGTATTAAATCACCTACAATATGACTTTGTACTTCAAACATAGCTATAATCAAGTGTTCAACACTCATATATTCATCATGATATTGCATCATTATATTTTGTGCCTTGATAAGTAATTGATTCAAATCATAAGATATTCTTATTTGACTCTCATCAATACCTTGTACAATTGACTTTTGATTTCTTTTATTGTCTAAATAAGATCTTAAATCTTGAATATCAACTCCAGCTTTTGTTAAAGTACGATAAAGAATACCACCTGTATCATCTAACAATGCTAATAACATATCTTCAATATCAACAACTTGCCGAGACATTCCTAAAACTTGTTGAAAAGCTTTTTGTAAACCTTCTTGCAAAGCCATTGTCCATTTTTCTATATTCATTTATATCACTCCTTTAGCACTCTAGCTTCCCAAGTGCTAATTATAGTATACTCCTATTTTTAGCACTGTCAACCCCGAAGTGCTAAAAATTTGAATTTAATAAAACCGGATATCAAATATCCAGTTTTATAAAGATTGAATAAATAAGATAGGACGATCATTTTCAATGATTGCGTAATCTTGATTCATCTGATTTGAAACACATAATGGATCCTCTCTTTTTAATTCATAATGATCTAATGGATAATAACATTCTTTTAAAGTAACAACGCTCCTATCAAAAGTAAACAATGAAAAATAATGATATTTGCCTTTCATAATATGATGTATTCCTGGTTTTAAAACAAAGATTTTATTATACTGATCATAAATAGTAATGTTATAATCTTGATATTTTTCTAATAAACAAAGAACAGCCAAAAAATGATCCATTCTTTTTTGGGTTACACCATACAAATCAATCTCATCAAAGCCTTGTTGTATAACATAAGATATAGCTAAAGCTGTATCTGTATCATCTTTAATACTTGAAAATTCTTTAACTTTTAAATCGGTTAGTAGCGTTCGATCTTCAATAGAATCCATATCTCCAATAGCTATAATAGGTCGAATATTTTGATTAATAAGATGCATAACGCCTCGATCAACGCCTATATAATCAATTGCACGATTTTCAACTTGACCGACATCAATACTTCCATAAATACCTATTTTCATTTGAGAGAATCAACAGCCGCCTTTCGATCCTCAGCATGAAAAAAATAACTTCCTGCAACCAAAACATCTGCTCCCGCCTGCTTACATAACAAACCTGTTTCATCATTTATGCCACCATCAACTTCAATTAAAAATGAATATTTTTCTTTAAGATTAGTCAATTGGCGTATTTTTTCAAGTGCTTTATTTTGAAATGTCTGTCCTCCAAATCCTGGTTCAACACTCATGACAAGAACTAAATCAATTCGTTCTAAATATTTCTCAATTTGTGAAACAGGAGTCATTGGTTTGACACTTATTCCTACATCCACACCAGCATGATGTAACTCATCAATCAAAGCAAAAACTTTTTTTTCATCATTTATTGCTTCAACATGAAAAGTCACTAATGAAGCTCCTGCTTTAATAAATGAATGCATATATTTTTTAGGTTCACTGATCATCAGATGCACATCCAAATAAAGATCCGTAACTTTTGAAATATCTTGAAGAATACTATAACCAAAAGAAATATTAGGAACAAAATGCCCATCCATTACATCATAATGTATCCAATCAGCTCCACTTTTCTTTATACTTTCCAATTCTGCTTTCAATTCTACAAAATTAGCCGACAAAACCGAAGGCGCTGTTTTAACCATATTTTTTCTCCTTTAATATCTTTGCTTCATTTAAAAAACTTAAATAATGTTCATATCTTTCCTGTGAAATGAAACCTTTTTCAACCGCTTCCTTTACAGCACAATGTGGTTCACTATCATGTAGACAACCTCTAAACTTACAATAATGAGAGAGTTCTTCAAAATCATGATAACTTTGGGCAACATCTGATGGTTCCATTTGTAAATCCAATGAAGAAAAACCTGGCGTATCAGCTACATAGCCTCCAAAAATTTTAATAAGTTCTACATGACGTGTCGTATGTTTCCCTCTTCCTAAAGCTTTTGATATCTCATTAGTATCAATATTCAAATGAAAATCTAAAGCATTTAGCAAACTAGATTTTC
This sequence comes from uncultured Coprobacillus sp., assembly GCA_964434915.1. Taxonomy (GTDB): domain Bacteria; phylum Bacillota_I; class Bacilli_A; order Erysipelotrichales; family Coprobacillaceae; genus CAYSWW01. The sequence goes on along the minus strand of CAYSWW010000045.1, from coordinate 7,630 downwards.
CTACCCCACTTTGTCCTGTAATAACAGTTATTTTCGCTTGAAAAAGTATTTTGATTTCTTCAATACCTATCTTTTGCTTACTACTAATATAAAAAACCTGATATCCAGCATTTTCATAAGGAAGCATGATTTCTTTAATGCTTTTTTCATCACAAAGATCTATCTTTGAAATACAAATAATCGGATTAATATGAAAATGCTCAATCATTAATAAAAACCTATCTAACAAAAGAGTATTTAACTCAGGCTCTTTAGCAGAGAACACTAATAAAGCCTGATCAACATTACTGATTGGTGGTCTTATTAAGACGTTTTTCCGTGGTAACAGTCGACGGATATAGCCTTCTTTTTCATTTTCAATTGAAAATTCACACATATCGCCAACTAATGGTTTTTGATCATCCTTTCGAAATTTTCCTCTTGCTCGACATTGAAAAATTTGATCATGATCTTCAACATAATAAAATCCACTTAACGCTTTAATAATTTTTCCACTTTGCATAACACACCTCTTTCTAATTATCTGTTTCGGTATCTGTTGTATCTGTTTCGGTATCTGTTGTATCTGTTTCTCCCCCGCTTGCTTCAGATTCTTCTGTATCAGAATTTTCATCTGATATATCAGGGACATGATCATAATAATATAATGTAATTGTCTCATATTTTTCATAAACCGTTGTAAAAGCTTCTAACGATTGTTCAACAACAACATTCACTTGTATATTTTTAATTTCTTCAGCAGTTGTTGGCGAAGGCAACGTTTCTAAAACAACTTTAAAATATGCTTTTTCCAATATTTCTTTTGCCTTTGTTATATTTTGTCCTAATACATTAGGAACTTCTGCTTCATAACCTTTAGAAACTGTTAATGTAATCGTCAAATCAGAACTATTCGGATCCAATTTTGTTCCCGAACTCAAAGATTGTTCCATAATCACACCACTATCAAAATCATCACTCGTCTCTTCTTTTTTAATGATCTCAAATTGACTATTCAATGACTTTAATTGAGCATAAACAGTTGTATATTCAGATCCTACATAATTTTCTATTACAATATATTTTCCAGAAGATACAGTAATAGATACTTTATCTCCTTTTCTAACAGCTGAATTGGCTAAAGGATCGCTCGAAATAACAATGCCCTCTTCTTGATCACTTAATTCCTGATAAACTTGATCCAACTCTAAATCACTATCTTCTATTTTCTGAGTTGCTTCTTCTTGTGTCATGCCAACCAAATTAGGCATCGAAAAAACATCAGCTGGTTTCAACAAAAGAAAATAAAAAGCAATACAAATAACTAACGCCACAATGACACTTCCTGTTATAATACCAATCTTCTTTTTATTGATTGATTTCTTTGTTTTTTCTTTTTCTGCTTGTTCTTCTTCAATTTCGTTTACCGGTGATACTTGTGACTGAGTAAAGAAATCCTTATCATCAGCAACAATCGTAGGCCCATTATTATCTTCTTGATATGTAAATGTCAGCTTATCTTCATCATGATTTAAACATGTTAAAAAATTTTCATACATATCTTGAGCACATTGATAACGATCATGCACATTTTTAGCTGTTGCACGAATAATAATATTTTCTACTGATTGAGGTATTGAAGGATTAAATTCTCTAACTGACGGTATTTCATCACGCATATGCTTTAAAGCAATATTAACTGGTGACTCACCATTAAAAGGAACTTCACCACGCAATAATTCATAAAAAACAATTCCCAAAGCATAAATATCACTCTGTATAGTCGCCTTTTCTCCTCTAGCTATTTCAGGAGCCAAATAATGTAGCGATCCCATAATCGTATCTGTTTGAGTCACTTGTGATAACGATTGAATAGAAGCAATCCCAAAATCACCAATCTTTACAACACCGCTATCAGTTACCATAATATTTTGCGGCTTTAAATCACGATGAATAATTCCCATTGCATGTGCACTAGCTGTGGCACTTGTAACTTGCTTCATAATATCTATTGCTTCTATATAATGTAAAGCCCCACGTTTATGAATCAATTCTTTCAATGTTTGTCCAGGAACATATTCCATGACAATATAATAATCATCGCCCTCTTCACCAACATCATATATTTCGACGATGTTTTTGTGTGATAGTGCTGCTGCAGCACTTGCTTCGCGATGAAAACGTGTAACATATACAGAATCTCCAGTTAATGAAGAACGCATAATCTTAATAGCAACAGTTCTTTTTAAAATTGTATCTTCAGCTAAATAAACATCAGCCATCCCACCTTGACCGATAAGCTCTTTTAACACATAACGTCCCGCTAAAGTTTTGTTAATCTGATTCATGATTGACAACTCCTTCTTTTAAAATAAGTGCAAAACCGATATTGTCTTTCCCTCCAAATGTATTTGCATCCTTCATTAGTTTTTCACCAGTGACTTCTAATTCTGTTTCTTGTTGTAAAATTCTTACAATTTGAGAATCAAACAGAGAGTTATATAATCCATCAGAGCATAATAAAATGATTCCTTGAGAAATATGACGTGATAAAAACGAAATTCTTAAATAATTACTTACTCCAACTGCTTGCAATAAAATATTTCTTTGAGGATGGAAGAATGCCTCATCCTTAGAAATAGTTCCTGCATCAATTAAAACATTAACTAAAGTATCATCTTTCGTTAATTGCGTAAGCTGATTATTTTCAAAAAGATAGGCACGCGAATCACCAACATGCGAAATATAAAAACAATCATCTTTAATTATTGCTAAAACAACTGTTGTCCCCATTCCGTCTAATCTCTTTGATTCATGACTTTTTTCTTGCACACATCGATGAGCATGTAAAATTGATTCATGCATCCAAGTTCGAATTTCATCTTCATTATGAAAATCAGCATTTTCAATATAACGTTCGATAATATCATTACAAGTCATTGATGAAGCAATTTCCCCTGCATTATGTCCACCCATTCCATCACATAACACAACTAATGCTTCATTTTCGTTTTTAAAATAGAAACGAACATAATCCTGATTAACCGTTCTGACTTGGCCTATATCACTCATAGCTATTATTTTCATGTTGCACACCTACTTTCTTGGCACGCAATTGTCCGCATGCTCCATCAATGTCACTTCCATGCTCTTTTCGTTGAGTTACGTTAATTTTCAAGCGTAAAAGTTCAGCTTTAAAAGCTGCAACATCTTTTGGTAAAGATTGTTGATAACCATGTTCATCAACAGCATTATATGGAATCAAATTCACATAAGCATTTAATCCACGCATATAATGAGCAAGTTGTCTAGCATGGGTTATATCATCATTAACACCTCTTAATAAAATATATTCAAAGGTTACTCGACGATTTGTCATTTTAATATAGTACTGGACACTTTTTCTTAATTGATCCATTGGATATCTCTTATTAACAGGCATAAGTTCATTTCTGATTGCATCATTAGGTGCATGCAATGAAATGGCTAAATTACTTTGAATACCTTCATGAGCATATTTTTCAATTTGTTCACACAAACCACAAGTAGAAAGTGTAATATGTCGTGCTCCAATCGCAAGTCCTTTAGCATAATTAATGATATAAATAAATTTCATCACTTCATCATAATTATCAAACGGTTCTCCTGTACCCATAATCACAACATGAGTAACCTTCTCCTGTGTATCATGCATGACAGTTAAGACCTGGTTCACCATTTCACCAACAGTAAGATTCCTTTGCTTTTTCAGTAAACCACTTGCACAAAAACGACAAGCCATATTACATCCCAATTGGCTCGTTACACACAGACTTCGTCCATAATCATGGATCATCAATACTGATTCAACAAAGCCACCATCACTTAACTCAAATAAATATTTCATTGTTCCATCACGAGAAACTTGTTTCTCATATATTTTTAATGGACCAATTGTATAATTCTTTTTTAGCTTTTCTCTTAAATCTAAAGAAAGATTCATCATTTGATCAAAGGATGTCACTTGCTTTCGATATAACCATTCCAAAATTTGCATTGCTCTAAATTTTTTCTCCCCTTGAGCAACCATTTCATCCATAAGTTCTTGTTGTGTGTGATCATAAATTGATTTCATACTTTCATTCCTTTTCCATCAAACACATGTAAAAACCATCACTGTGATACTGATATGGCAAAATTGTCATTTCTTCTATTTTTTTCATATCAGGATGATTTTTAATAAAATTTTCAATTTGTTTTTCATTTTCTTTTTTATTGATCGTGCATGTACTATACACAATTGTACCATGATTTTTCAATAAAAAATACGCATTTTCTAATAATTTTTCTTGAATTTGAATAATTCCATCCATCATTGATGAATCATGGTATTTAATTTCCGGCTTTCTTGCCATAACACCTAAACCACTACATGGAGCATCCAATAAAATTTTATCAAATGTACAGGCCATATAGATTTCCTTTAACTGAGTTGAATCATGTGCATGAACATTTACAATATCTATTCCCAAACGAGACATCTGTGCTTCGACAAGCGGAATTTTATGTTCATAAAGATCATAAGCTTCGATTTTACCCTGGTTTTTCATCAAAGTAGCCAAATGCGATGTTTTACTGCCAGGAGCACAACACATATCTAAAACATAATCATGTGGTTGAGGATTTAAAAGTCTTGCAACCATTTGACTTGATTCATCTTGAATTGTCACTAATCCTTTTTGATAAGCTTCACTGTGAGCAATATTTGTTCCTAAATAATAAACTCCATCAGGACTTAATTGTGTTTTTTGCCAATGTTGATCTTTCAATAATTCTTCTCGGGTAATACATAATGTATTAACTCGTCCCGTTTTATAAGGAATATCATTATTGGCTTGACATATTTTCTTTGTATTCTCGATTCCATATTGTTTGACAAACATTTTGACCATCCATAGAGGATGACTTGTTTGAATGGATAATTTATGTATTTCATCTAAATCATCTAATGATGGTTGAGCAGCCATTGCATTTTTTAAAACAGCATTAATAAAACGAGATGTCTTTATACCTTTTTTCTTTTTCGCAAGTTGAACTGCTTCATTTACAATTGCATAATCAGGTATACGATTCATATAGAAATGCTGATATAAACTCATTAATAAAAGTATTTTTTCAAAACTTTTGATCCTACCTTTGATAAAAGGCTTTAAGATATATTCAAGATAAAGTTGATTTTGAACAGTTCCATAAACAACTCTTGTAATAAAATCCTTTTGTTCTCTTGTTAATGTATATTTTTGAAAATAAGCATTCATTGTTAAATTTAAATAACTTTTTTCTTGCTTATATTTTAATAATATTTCTAGAGCAATTTGTCGATCCATAACTATATTTGTGAATATGGATTAAAATCACATATTACACTTATCCTTCCCTTCTGCTTTTTATGATAATAATCATTGATAGCACGCAAAGCTTCATAAATTTCTTGACTATGTCTAAATTTTACTAAAATTCTTTCACGATAAACATCTTGCAATTTATAAATACCACTTTTGGCAGGTCCTAAAACCACACCTTGATGAATATGTTTTTCTAAATAATCTTTAATATCACAGGCTGCTTGATGCAAATCTAAATCCTTTTTGGATTGTATCATAATACTGACCATATGACAATAAGGAGGATATTTGGCTTTTTGACGATAAATCATTTCCTGCTTATAAAATGACTGATAATCATGATGCGTTGCACAAACAATTGCATAATGTTCTGGGTTATATGTTTGAATAATAACAGATCCTTGTTTATTTCCACGCCCACTTCTACCAGAAACTTGACAAAGCAACTGAAAAGTCCGTTCACTAGCCCGAAAATCCGGGATATTTAAACTTAAGTCTGCATTTAAAACACCAACAAATGTCACATCTTCAAAATCCAACCCTTTAGCAATCATTTGTGTACCTAATAAAATATTTCCCTCTTTTTTTCTAAATTTTTCTAATAATTTATAATGACCATTTTTGTTTTGCGTCGTATCTACATCATATCTAATAACTTTTGCGTTCATAAACATGTTTTCTATTTCTTCTTCTATTTTTTGCGTTCCATATCCCACTTTTTTCAAACGTGTGGAACCACAATGAGAACAATGATGAGGATAAGGCAAAGAATAATCACAATAATGACACTTTAAACGCTGTTCATCTTTATGATATGTTAAAGTGACATCACAATGTGGACATTTAATGACCTCGCCACAATCCATACACTGTACATAAGTTGCATATCCCCGTTTATTCAAAAAAAGTATCACTTGTTCTCCATTATCAATAGTTTCCTGTATCCTTTTCTTCATTGCTCGTGAAAATATTGAATAGTTCTTATGTTTCATTTCCTTTACTAAATCAACAATTTCCACCAATGGCATATTTTGATTATGAACACGATTGGGTAGTTCATACAAATCATAAACACCTTTTAATGCCCGTGAATAACTTTCTAAAGAAGGTGTAGCACTACCCAAAACAACACGAGCATGATGAAATTGTGCCCGTATTTTCGCAACTTGTGATGTTAAATAACGCGGATTCGTTTCCTGCTTATAGCTGGCATCATGTTCCTCATCTAAAATAATGAGTCCGATATTTTCCAAAGGCGCAAATATTGCTGAACGTGCCCCAACCACAATAGAAGCTTGTTGACGTTTCATACGTCGATATTCATCATAGCGTTCTCCTGACGAAAGTCGTGAATGCAAAATTGCTACATAATTACCAAAACGTTCCTTAAATTTTTGGACCATCATAGGTGTCAAAGCTATTTCTGGTACTAACATCATCACTTGTCGTCCTTCTTTTAAAACATGTGCCGCTAAATGCAAATAGACTTCAGTCTTACCAGAACCAGTCACACCATGAATTAAAAAAACACCTTCTTTTTTAGCTAAGATCCCATCAACAACTTTTTGTTGTTGAGAGGTTAAAATAAGATTCTCTTTTTTTTTCTCAAATTCTTGAAACGGAATTCGATATTCTTCTACTTCTTGATATTCAACAAATCCTTGTTGAACCAAACGATCAACAACCCCTTTTGTCCAAGGTAAATCCTTGCCTTGTGATTGCGGATGTGCTATTAAATAATCCAAACATTCTTTTTGTTTTGGTGTTTGCGGTGTTCCATCCTTTAAAACGTGTATAATTGTTTTGATTTTCTTCCCAACGGAATGATGAGTGCTAGGTTTTAATTGTGATGGTAACATAGCCTGTAAGCAGGCTATGCGTGGTGATAATGTGATTTGTGAAAGATAATCAGCTAAATCTTGTAATTCTTGATTTAATAAAGGTTCATCATCAATGACATGATAAATATATTGATATTGAAAACCAGCTTGTTTTTCAAGTTCTTCTTTTGTTGCGGAAGTTTCTTCAATATCTTCTACATAACCAATCAATTTTTGATATCTAAATGGAACACTTACGCGTACTCCTCTTTGTAATTCTTCATTATATAAATAATCAAAAGTCATATCTAATGCCTGCACAGGATGTTCTATAAGAACCTTTACAATATACATAATTTTCACCACCTATAATATGATTATTCTATCATAAAAAAACTTCTTTGAATATAAAAAAAGAGGATTCATACGATATCCTCTACATATTTT
>CAYSWW010000044.1:0-12468 GCA_964434915.1 uncultured Coprobacillus sp. | reverse complement strand
GGCCTTTCCTCTCTAGCAATAAACATCAATCAAAATAACAATATTTAGTGGTAAAAATAACTGTAATGCATTATAAATGTAAAAGTTTCTATAGTCTCATTGTGCTAAGAAAGATGATGTTTTTCAAAATTGAGCTATATTTATTTCGTTACAGCTCCCTATCTTTATTGTACTATATTTGCATATGCTTTTCTCTAATAATTTATATCGAAAAAAATTTAGTTTTCATAGCTGAGACATAATTGATATTGCAAAATGAAAGGAATTAAGAGATAATAATAAATATCATACTTTTTAAATTCAAATATCATATTTTATGGTATAATAAGATATGAAGGAAAAAAGATAGAATTATTGGGAATTAAGAAGACAACTATGTTGATTTTTTCACACATATTGTTTTATTATGCGATATTGAGAAAGAGAAGGTGAAGACAATGCAAAACAAGATTATTTGTAGTATTTTAGCTGGATTTATTGTTATTGATGTTTTATTAATCTATTTAGCATTGACAATTTCACCGATTAAATTAAAAAGAAATACTTTTTATTACGAATATGGAGAAGAAATTTCAACGAATGTAAGTGATTATGTCAATGCCAATGAGTCAGTATTAGAAAATGTTAAATTAAATTTGTCTGGTGTATCTACTGAAGTAGGAACATATCAGGCATCTATTGAATATTTTGGTGAAGTTCAATATTTTGAAATTGTTGTTGAAGATACAATTAAGCCTAAGGTACAATTAAAGAAAGTACAATGGAATATTCAATTGGGTGAAACTATTTATGCTGCTGATTTGATTAAAGAAGTAGATGATTTTTCAGCAACAACGGCTTATTTTTATGATGAAGAAACAAAACAAAAATATGAGTCTAAGTCTTATAATATTGCAGGTTCATATGTGGAGAGAATCATTGTTGAAGATTCATATCAAAATCAATCTGCCTCTTTGCGAGTAAAGATTGTCGTTGAAACAAATAAAGTTGCACCTGAAATTTATGGAGTGGATGATTTAACTATTTATGTCGGAGACGAAATTGATTTAATGGAAGGTGTTAGTGCGATTGATGATTTAGAAGGAGATATTACTGATCGTATAATAATTGAAGGGACAGTCAACAATGATATACCAGGTGAATATCAAGTAACATATCAAGTCAGTGATAGTGTAGGAAATGTGACGAAGAAAGTAAGAAAGGTAATCGTTAAAGAAAATGATAACTAATATTTATATTTTGATATGTACAGTTATTTTTATCTATATACAATTTATTGATAAAGGTGATAAATTAACGACAGCATTGCGTTTGGGAGCATTTTATCCTCCACAAATTCGTGAGAAGAAAGAATATTGGCGTTTTATCACATGTCATTTTATTCATATTGATTTTTTACATTATCTTATGAATGTTTATGCTATTTATCAGCTAGGACATTTCTTTGAAGCTTTGTTGGGATCTTTGAGTTATTTATATTTGATTTTTATAACCATGATATTCAGTTCTTTGATGTGTTATAGTGCTTCTGAAATTTCATCCCGTTATGATCGAACAATTACAATAGGTGCAAGTGGTTATGTTTATGGTTTTTTTGGTGCTATTGTTGCATTAGGATTACTAGTAGGTGGTTCTTATATATATCTTTTGGAAGATTTTCTTTTAGTTATTGTTATTAATATTATTTATACGATATTTCATCCCTATATTTCTAAAACCGGTCATTTAGGCGGCTTTATTGGGGGAGTGTTGTCAATCGTGATATTATTAGCACTTGGAATGATATGAGAATATTGGTGGATGGAGATGCATATCTTCAAAGAGATGAAATTGCGAGTATAACATCTATTAAATAACCGGATTTTATATTTTGATCGCGATAGAATACTTACATCAATCGTTATCAACCTTAGCGCCAATAAGCGTGAATTTCTTATGCCCGTACAATACTGGCTCAAACAACAACTCGTGCCTGTTTTCTGCTTTTGAAAGCAGAATGGTCGCACCATTAATGAAATTGCGAATAAAGTCGGCATTAACCACAAGAGTGTTATGCTTTGCTTAAATAAATATGCAGAAGATTGCCTGCCAGAAACCGATTGATTTCAATTACGCTGCCGAAATATGGTGCAAAATTGACATCACACATTAATAAAAATGCGGAGGCAGCTGGATTTATAAGGCTCTCTACGATTCATAAAAACAGCATATTGGACGAAGATGAAATAAAACCTTGACTTGGATTTTGAGGATAAAATATAGTGAGTATATAAACAGCTTTCCATGCAGTTTGATGAAGTTGGCCGGTTTATTCCGTTTATGATGAGAAACAATCTCGCTAATCAGTGAAACACATAACAGTAACGATTATATTAAATTTTTGAAAATGCTTGACAGCAAATATCCTAAAGGCGACAAGATTGCTCTTGTACTTGATAACCTGAAAGTACATACGTTTGAGGTTACAAGAAAATATCTTTCTACAGGGCAGATTTGAATTTGTGTTCACACCTAAATATGACTCATGGCTGAATATGATCGAAGGATTTCTTAGTAAAATGGCAAAGCAGATGCTTCACGGAATACGAGTTAAACCAAAAGAAGAACGTAAAAGGTTGCAAGTGGAAAGACATTTTTTATCAATCAATTGAAAATATTTTAGAGGAAAATAAATGAGGTAAAGAAGATGAAAAAGTATATTTTTTTTGATATTGATGGAACATTAACGAATCATAATCCAGGAGGAATTATATTACCTTCAACACATCGTACATTAGAAAAGTTAAAAGCAAAGGGGCATTTTATTGCTATTGCAACTGGACGTTCTTATCAGATGGCCAAAGATGCTATGAAAGAAGCCCATATTCATCATGCTGTGTGTTGTGGTGGTAATGGTTTAGTTATTAATGATCAGATTATTTATATTGAGCCATTAGAAAAAGCAAAAGCTTTGCAAGTTATCCATGAATGTATCAATAAAGATATACCAATTGGTGTCATGAAAGATAATTCTGATATCATATATACACATCTATTATCTTTTCAAGAAGAATGTCCAGAGATTAAGCATTTTGCAAAAATATATGCGATTAATCAAAATGCTTATGATGAATTTTTAGAGATTCATAAGTTATTTATTGGTGTAAAAGTTGGTGAAGAAAATCGAATCGAGACATTAAGTACAACAGATTTACATTATGCCAGATATCATGAGAAATCTATTGTAGTTGAACCGGATGATAAATATAAAGGCATTGTTGATATGTTAAAACATATCAATGGACGAGAAGAAGATGTTGTTGTATTTGGAGATGGACATAATGACTTATCTATGATGAAGCAAGCAGCTATCAGTATCGCGATGGGAAATGCTATTGATGAATTAAAAGATATTGCCACTTTTATAACAAAAAGGTGTGATGATGATGGTATTGAATATGCTTGTCAATATTTTGGATGGATTGATAAAGAGGATTGATTGATCAATCCTCTTTTGCACATTATTTACCTGAATCTCCATAGTTTTGTAATACACGAGCGCTTGGATCATCGACATCGCATCCTTTCCATTCTTTATTAGGCATCCAGAAGTCTTTGATCCAGTGAGCTTGTCCTGGATAGAATTCTTCAAAGATATCTCTATATAATAAAGATTCTTTCGTGAAAGGTGAACAATAAGAATATCTCTCTTTAGCTTTTTTAACATCTTCATCAGTATATAAAGAATCTGCATATTCTTTCAAATAATCAACTAATGAATGTCCTACCGCATCACTAAAAGCAGCTTTTTCTCTAAATAGAATATCATCTGGTAAATAATCCAATCCTTCAAAAGCATGTCTTAATAAATACTTCCCTTTATTATAAATATTCATTTTCTTTTGTGGATCAATACGCATTGCATAATCAACAAAGTCAATATCCGCAAAAGGAACACGACCTTCTAAAGAGTTCGCAGAAATACAACGATCTGCTCTTAAAACATCATACATATATAACTCTTTAATACGTTTTTGAGATTCTTTTTGGAATTCAGCTGGACTAGGAGCATAATCTGTATATTTATAACCAAACAATTCGTCTGATACTTCACCAGTTAAAATCACTTTTAAATCAGTGTTTTCATGAATATATTGACATAATAAGAACATCCCTATACTGGCACGGATAGTTGTAATATCCCAAGTTTCCAAGGCATAAATCACTTTTTTTAGATTATTTAAAACATCATCTTTGGTAATAATGACTTCGGTATGATCTGTTCCTAAATATTGTGCTACTTGTTTAGCATACTTTAAATCAATTGGATCAGTTTCCATTCCAATTGCAAATGTTTTAATTGGATGATCATGCATTTTTTGGGCAATAGCACATACCAAAGAAGAATCTAAACCACCACTTAATAAATATCCTACTGGTGCATCAGACTGCAATCTTTTTTCAACTGCTTTCTCTAATTTTGTGCGTAATTGATAGGCAATTGTTTCTAAATCATCGGTATGGATTGTTTTCACATCACTTAAATCATTATAACAAATAAATTGTCCATCTTGATAGTAATGTCCTGGTGGAAATGGCATGATTTTATCACAAAAATGCATTAATGCCTTAGCTTCAGAAGCAAAACAAATGTTTTGTTCTTCTTTTGTATAACCATAAAACATTGGACGAATGCCCATTGGATCTCTTGCTGCCATCATTTGTTTGGTTTCGTTATCATATAAAACAAAAACATACTCACCATCAAGAATACGAACCATTGTATCTAATCCATATTTTTTATATAAAGGTAAAAGAATTTCACAATCACTACCACTTTGACATGTATAGTCATCTGATAAGTTTTCTTTTAATGCTGGGTAATTGTATATCTCACCATTACAAACAATCATACAATTATCATGTTGAAAAGGTTGCATACCTTTGCTGGACAAATCCATAATAGCCAAGCGATTAAATCCCCATGTTTGACCTAAAGAATATAGTTGACTGCATTGATCAGGACCTCTCCCATGAAGTTCCTGTAATCCTTCTTTAAAAAATTGTAATGAAAATTCTTGACTTCCGATTGTTAAAAAACCACACATAATTTACACGCTCCCCCTTAAAATAAAAACTCGCAACATATGCGAGTACCCCTAACACCATTTCATAATATTTCATGACATGGTACGGAAAATACTTCTTAGAGTACTCGATACCCGCCAGCCGTAACATGGCTGAAGACGGTCTAGCCTACTTGTTGCCGTTCGGTAGACAGCTCAAAGGTGTTCTTCATCAAAAACTCCATCGCTAGACTTTCACCATCTTCTAGCTCGCTAAGACTTCTGTTAATGACTACTCTCCTTGTCATTGCTTTTATAAGTTGCTATTAGTATATAATAATTTATTATTAGATGCAATAATAAATTAATATTATTTTGATAAAAATATTTAAAAAGTTAAATCAGGATAGACAACTATCATAAAATCATATAAGATAAAGAAAAATGGAGGTTATTATGAAATATAAATTAATTGCTTTAGATTTAGATGGAACACTAAAAAACTCTCAAAATGAAATTACACCCAAAACAAAAGCGGCATTAATTAAAGCACAAGAATTAGGGATTAAGATTGTATTAGCTTCAGGAAGACCTACGTCAGGATTACAACATGAAGCACGAGAATTAGAGTTAGAAAAATATGGAGGGTATATTTTATCGTTTAATGGAGCAAGGATTGTAGATGTTAAAACTCATGAAACACTCTATGAACAGACTTTAACAATTGAAGAAGCGAAGCAAGCGTATCATCGAGCTAAAGAATTTGGGTTGGCATGTATGACGTATGAGAATGATGTTATTGTTACTGAGGATATTGATGATGAATATGTTTGCGTTGAAGCATATATTAATGATATCCAAAAGAAAAAAGTTGATTCTTTTTTAGATAATTTAAAGGAGCCTATTCATAAAGTTTTATTAACAGGGAAGCCCGATTATGTGGCAAGTATTGAAGAAAAGTTTAAGGAACCTTTTGGTGATAGTTTAAGCATTTATCGTAGTGCCCCTTATTTTATTGAGATTATGGCTCAAGGTATTGATAAGGCATCTTCATTAGATAAGTTAGCTAAGTCTTTAGGGATTCGTCAGGAAGAAGTAATGGCTTTTGGAGATGGTTATAATGATTTGAGTATGATTGAATATGCCGGTTGTGGAGTAGCAATGGCAAATGCTGTTGAAGGTGTGAAACAGAGAGCACAACTTGTTACTTTGTCAAATGATGATGATGGGATTGCATATACTTTAATGAATGAAATAGAAGGAATGAAAGAAAAATGATACCAAACGATCCAGTTATGTTATTGAGTTTTGTAAATATGAAATTAAGAGATCAATATGATTCTTTAGAAAATCTCTGTGATGATTTGAATATTTCAAAGGAAGAAATTATTGAAAAACTAAAAAGTATAGATTATATTTATGATAATGAAAAAAATCAATTCAAATAGATATCGAAACGTGTTATAATATGATGCAAATAACGGAGGGAAAAGTATGTTAAAGTTAGAACAGTTTCAAGAAGCCAAAAAGAGAGTTGATAAAGTCATTATCCCTACTCCTTTAATATACAGTGAAGCTTTTTCAAAAGAATATAGAAATCAAGTTTATATTAAACCTGAAAATTTACAAAGAACAGGTTCATTCAAAATTAGAGGAGCATATAATAAAATTGTCAAAATGGATGATGAAGCAAAGAAGAAAGGTTTGATTGCCTCTTCAGCAGGAAATCATGCCCAAGGAGTGGCATATGCAGCACATGAATTGGGTGTTAAAGCAACAATTGTCATGCCAAAGCATACACCTTTAATAAAAGTTGAAGCAACAGAAGCACATGGTGCAGAAGTTGTTTTAGCTGGTGAAGTTTATGATGATTCTTATCAGACTGCTTGTGAATTACAAAAGAAATATGGTTATACTTTCGTTCATCCTTTTGATGATGAGGATGTTATTGAGGGGCAAGGAACAATTGCTTTAGAAATCTTAGAAGAATTACCTGATGTTGATATTATTTTAGTGCCTATTGGTGGAGGTGGTTTGATTTCTGGTATTGCTTGTGCTGCTAAACAAAACAAACCAACTGTGAAAATTGTTGGAGTTGAACCGGAAGGGGCTGCTAGTGCATTAGCTGCGATTAATGAAAATCGTGTGGTTGCTTTAAAAGAAGCTGTAACAATTGCTGATGGAACGGCAGTGAAAAAGATTGGTGATCAGACATTTGATTATATTAAAGAATATGTTGATGGTATTATTACTGTATCTGATTATGAATTAATGGATGCTTTCTTGTTATTGGTAGAAAAGCATAAATTGGTTGCAGAAAATTCTGGAATATTATCTTTGGCTGCTCTTAAGAAATTGAATGAGAAAAATAAAAAGGTTGTTTCTTTAATTAGTGGTGGAAATATTGATGTGTTGTCTATCTCATCAATGATTAATAAAGGATTGATTTCAAGAGGAAGAATTTTCACGTTTACAGTACAATTATTAGATAAACCTGGTGAATTAGAATTTGTTTCTCATATTTTGGCAGAATGTAATGCTAATGTTATTGGAGTTGAACATAATCAGTTTAAAAACTTTGCACGTTTTAGTGAAGTCGAATTACGTGTAACATGTGAAACAAATGGAGAAAAGCATATTCAAAAAATTATAGATACATTTAAAGAGAAAGAATATATTATTACAAGAATTAATTAAAATATATTGATTAATATGATAGAAAGGTCAACTTAGGGGTTGATCTTTTTTTGCTTTATTTTTTGGATGAAGCATCCATTTTTCTTCTAACTCTCTTATATAAAGATAACCTAATTGATAAATGTTTGCGACAATTAGAATGCCTAAAAACATACCCGGAATACCGGCCAAAGTCCCAAATATCATCACTGAAGCAGGTAGATAAATGCCAAGAAAACCAACTGAATTGCCTACAATTTTTGGGTAGAAAAGGTGACTTTCAATTTGTTGGAGAATGCACAGAAGAAGCAAAAAGACAAAGGCTTATCTTTAAACTAACAGTAAAGACCATAAAAGCACCAATAACTGCTTCAATGCGTTGACCACAAGAGATTTGTTAAACGTTTATATAATCTTATAAAACGATCTTTTTCTAAAAGTAAGTATAAAGCGAAGATAAAAATGAGTAAAAAGTTAAATAAACCATTTGTGATAATGGAAACAAGATTGAAGGTTGTACAAATAAAGTTTCCTATACCTGTTTTGGCAAAAGATAAAAGATTTGAAAAAAGGTTTTTTCAATTGATTTCGATAGAATCAATTGCTTGAGCTAAATAAGGTGTATTTTTAAAAATATTTGTTAAAAAACTTGTAATTGGTTAAAATATGTAGGAGTTGTTTGAATAAGAATGCTGATAACTTTTAAAAATTCCGGGACAATTAATTGAATTAAAGATAAGCAAATGACAACAATCAAGCCAATAGATATGAATAAACTTATTGATCGTTTCAATGGAATGATTGTTTTGTTTTGAAACTTTTTAAGATATTTCTCAATTTTACTCATCATAATATTTATCACGTATGCTAGAATAATAGCCTAAAAAACATGGGAAAAGGTACGGATAAGCATATCTATAAAAGAAAACTCTTAAATCAAAGATAATAACAGTTAATCCGGCAATTATTATAATATATTTGAAAATGAGTTTCTTAATTTATCTATAATGCATAAATGTAACACTCCTTTATATAGAAAATTATAATATAATTCTTTTGCGTATCTTAGCGAACAATGAAGGATAAGACATGAGGATTATAATATAGAAATTTTAAAGTGATAATTTTATGTTATTTTCTTGAATGTTAGGATGTTTTTTAATATACTTAATGAAGATAAAAGGGATGAGAAAGATGACGAATTTAAAAGCAAACACAAATAACAAAATGATTTTAAATAAGAGTTTTTTTCTAATTTCTGTTGTTAACATATCATATTGAAGTGTGATATGTTTTTTTGTAAACATGAATGGAAAGAGGAGGATAAAGTATGCCTAAAAGAAATGATATTGACACGGTATTAGTCATTGGATCTGGTCCAATTATTATTGGACAAGCATGTGAGTTTGATTATTCTGGGACACAAGCTTGTAAAGCGTTAAGAAATTTAGGATATAAGATTGTATTAGTCAATTCTAATCCTGCAACAATTATGACTGATCCTGAAATTGCAGATGTTACTTATATTGAACCTTTGAATTTAGAAAGACTAACACAGATTATTGAAAAAGAAAGACCTGATGCTTTATTGCCTAATTTAGGAGGACAATCTGCATTAAATTTATGTGCTGAGTTACATAATGCAGGTGTGCTAGAAAAATACGGTGTTAAAGTTTTGGGAGTTCAAGTTGATGCAATCGAAAGAGGAGAAGATCGCTTAGAATTTAAAAAAGCGATGAAAGCTTTAAATATTGAAATGGCAAGAAGTGAAATTGCTAATTCTGTTGAAGAAGCATTAGCCATTGCGGAAAAACTTGGTTATCCTGTTGTTGTAAGACCAGCTTATACAATGGGTGGTGCCGGTGGCGGACTTGTTTATAATGTTGATGAGTTGAAAGTTATTGCCACACGTGGTTTACAAGTAAGTTTAGTGCATCAATGTTTGATAGAAGAATCAATTTTAGGATGGGAAGAATTAGAAGTAGAAGTTGTCCGTGATGCTAAAAACAATATGATTACAGTATGTTTTATTGAAAACATTGATCCAATGGGTGTGCATACTGGTGATTCTTTCTGTAGTGCGCCAATGTTAACAATCTCTCAAGAAGTACAAGATGAATTAAAACAGCAAGCTTTCCGCATTGTTGAATCAATTGGTGTCATTGGTGGTACCAATGTACAATTTGCTCATGATCCTAAAACAGGGCGTATTGTGGTAATTGAAATTAATCCAAGAACTTCTCGTTCTTCTGCGTTGGCATCTAAAGCAACAGGATTCCCTATTGCGTTAATTTCAGCTATGTTGGCAGCTGGATTAACATTGGATGAAATTGAATGTGGAAAATATGGAACATTAGATCGTTATGTTCCTGATGGAGACTATGTTGTTATTAAGTTTGCAAGATGGGCTTTTGAAAAATTTAAAGGTTCTCAAGATAAATTAGGAACACAAATGAAAGCTGTTGGAGAAGTCATGAGTATTGGGAAAACCTATAAAGAAGCTTTCCAAAAAGCAATCCGCTCTTTAGAGATTGGTCAATATGGATTAGGATATGCAAAAAACTATCATGACTTAACAAAAGAAGAATTATTACAAAAATTAACAATTCCAACAAGTCAAAGACAATTTATCATGTATGAAGCATTGAGAAAAGGAGCAACTATTGACGAACTTCACGAATTAACTCAAATTAAACACTATTTTATTGAACAGATGAAAGAATTGGTGGAAGAGGAAGAAAATTTAAAAGGATATCGTGGACAAAAGCTACCAGTTGAAGTTTTAAGACAAGCTAAACAAGATGGATTCTCTGATAAATATTTAAGTCAAATTTTAGGGGTAGAAGAAGATCTTGTTCGTCAGGAGAGATTAACTTATGGTATCCATCAGGCTTGGGAACCGGTTCATGTTAGTGGAACAAAGGATAGTGCTTATTATTATTCGACATATAATGCACCAGATCATAGTCAAATTAGTGATCGTCAAAAGATTATGATTTTAGGTGGAGGACCTAATAGAATTGGACAAGGTATTGAATTTGATTATTGTTGTGTTCATGCAACCTTTGCTTTAAAGAAATTAGGTTTTGAAACGATTATTGTGAATTGTAATCCTGAGACAGTTTCAACTGATTATGATACTTCTGATAAATTATATTTTGAACCATTAACATTAGAAGATGTTTTAAGTATTTATGAAAAAGAAAAACCTGTTGGTGTGATAGCTCAATTTGGTGGACAAACTCCACTTAATTTAGCCTCTCAATTAAAGAAAAATGGGGTAAATATTCTTGGAACGACACCGGAAACAATTGATATGGCAGAAGATAGGGATTTATTCAATGCAATGATGAAGAAATTAGATATTCCAATGCCAGAATCAGGAATGGCTGTCAATGTAGGTGAAGCCTTAGATATTGCTGAAAAGATTGGATATCCATTAATAGTTAGACCTTCTTATGTTTTAGGTGGTCGTGGTATGGAAGTCGTTTATGATGATCAGGCATTAAGTGAATATATGGCAGCGGCTGTAGGTGTTACTCCTGATCGACCAATTTTGATTGATCGCTTTTTAAGTAATGCAATGGAATGTGAAGCAGATGCTATTAGTGATGGAGAACATTTTTTTGTACCTGCGGTTATGGAACATATTGAATTAGCGGGCATTCATTCAGGTGATTCGGCATGTATTTTACCTTCTCAACATATTCCAATGAGACATATGGAAACAATTAAAGAATATACAAAGAAAATTGCGAAAGAAATGAATGTCTGTGGATTAATGAATATGCAGTATGCCATTGCCGATAATAAAGTATATGTTTTAGAAGCCAATCCAAGAGCATCTAGAACGGTACCATTGGTTTCTAAGGTTTGTCGTGTGAATATGGTACAAATAGCGACAGATATTGTAACACTTGATTTAACAGGTAGAGAATCACCTGTTCCTCAATTGGTAGAAAAGAAGATTCCATATGTTGGAGTGAAAGAAGCTGTTTTCCCATTCAATATGTTTCCTGAAGTTGATCCGGTACTAGGACCAGAAATGAGATCAACAGGAGAAGTTTTAGGTTTAGGAGCATCATATGGAGCTGCTTATTATAAAGCGGAAGAAGCAACGCAACTCACATTACCAACTGAAGGAAAGGTTTTAATGAGTGTTAATGATTTAGATAAATTAGAAGTGGTTAGTTTGGCACAAGGATATTATGATGCTGGATTTGAAATCGTTGCTACAGGACATACATATGAATTAATTCAAGCTCATGGTATTCCAGTAGAAAAGATTAAGAAGTTATATGAGGGTAGACCAAATATTGTTGATGCATTAACGAATAAAGAATTAGCGATTGTCATTAATACACTTCAAGGTAAACAAGGGGCTCATGATGATAGTTATATTCGTAAAACAGCAATCAAGATGAAAATTCCATATATGACGAATATTGCGGCTGCTAAAGCTTCTTTAGAAGGAATTAGAGAAGTGAAAATTCATGGGACTCATGATGTAAAATCGCTGCAAGAACATCATCGATCAATTAAATAAGAATCGTTTTAATCGCTATAGAAATATAGCGATTTTTTGTCTATATCTATAAAGAATTTGGATCCGTCAGAACATGAAAAGAAAAAGATAGCTATAGCTAAAAAAAACAATTTTCTATTTCTTTTTGAACATTGCTTCGTTACATTTTGGACATTCAACAGCTGTCTCTTTTCCGCCATTTCCTGCCACTATATCTTCTCC
>CAYSWW010000043.1:0-13215 GCA_964434915.1 uncultured Coprobacillus sp. | reverse complement strand
GCTCCATAATGGGAGGAAGAGAAATGAAAAATATGTTTAAAGTTAAGTTTACATCAAAAAATATGGCTTATATGGCTATGTTTGTTGCTTTACAGGTTGTTTTGCAGTTTGCTTTTAGCTTGATTCCTGGACAACCTCAAGGTGGAAGCATCACATTGGATTTATTACCTATTATTTTAGCAAGTTATTTAATGGGAACGGGTTATGGATTGCTTGTAGGAGTTGCTGCTTGTATATTGCAATTTGCTTTAGGGATGGCAACTTACATTTATGGACCTTGGTCTATTTTTTTGGATTATGTGATTCCAGTTGTGATTGTAGGTTTCAGTCGGGCTTTTGGTAATATTGTTATCAAGAAGCATACGATTTATATAGGAATCATTGTGACTATGATTTTGAAATTTTTATCTCATTATTTATCTGGGGCTTGGTTATTTGCAGAGTATGCTCAAGGAAATCCATGGATTTACTCTTTTGAATATAATATTGCTTATTGTTTACCAACCTTAATTATTACATATATAGCATTTATCTTGGTATATTCAAGATTGAGACATATTTTTAAGACGGTTTAACATTGGGTGACACCGTCTTTTTTTATTATCTTCTTTAAAAATGTGGGGGAGTTGTGTATAATGTTAGTGTTATAGAAAGAGGTATGATTATGAATAAACCATTAATTGGACAAGGTGTGCTTATTCATTGTTATAAGCATGATGGCAGTGTGCATCGCTGTTGGAATAAAGGGTTTGTTCTTGAGGAAACGAATCAGCATTTTATTGTTATTAATAATAGAACTTTGGTAACAGAATCCGATGGTAGAAAGTGGTATACAAGAGAACCGGCAATTTGTTATTTTCCTAAGAATCAATGGTATAATGTCATATGTATGATACGCAAAAATGGTGTGTATTTTTATTGTAATTTGGCTTCTCCAACGTTGTATGATGGAGAGGCGTTAAAATACATAGATTATGATTTGGATTTGAAAGTTTTTCCAGATTATAAATACAAAATTTTAGATGAAGACGAGTATTTGCAACATAATGCTAATATGCATTATGGAGAACGAATTGATCAACTCTTGCATCAACAGTTAGAAATACTTATTCAGATGACAATGGATATGTCAGGTCCATTTCGGCCTGGTTTTGCTGAATATTGGTATCAAGTTTATCAAGAACAGACACGATATAAATAAAAGGAGGAAAATGATGTTAACTTTTTTTAATGAACAACAGATGGTTGATTTTGGAGAAAAATTGGCTTCATATCTATTTCCTGGATCAGTTGTCACTTTAGAAGGAGATTTAGGTGCGGGGAAAACAACTTTAACAAAAGGTATTGGAAAAGGTCTAGGTGTTCAGAAAGTCATTAACTCTCCAACGTTTACTATCGTTAAAATATATCAGGGAAGTCTTCCTTTATATCATTTTGATGCTTATCGTTTGGAAGGTCAAAATGAAGAATTGGGCTTTGAAGAGATGTTTGAAGATGAGGGTGTTTGTGTGATTGAATGGCCTGTATTTATTCATGATATTTTACCTTCACAACGATTAGCTATTCATATTGTTAAAAACGATGATCAATCTCGCACATTAACATTGGAGGCGATTGGTAAAAAATATGAGAAGATTGTAAAGGAGCTGGAAGAATGACGAGTTTAATAATGGATACATCTAATCAATATTTATTGGTTGCTTTATATGAAGATGGACAATGTCTGGATAAGATTCAAGAAATAGGTTCTCAGAGACAATCTGAAAATGCCATTCCATATTTATCACAATTATTAGAAAAACATCATAAGGAATTACTTGAAATTGATGAGATGATTATAACGAAAGGTCCAGGGTCTTACACTGGTGTGAGAGTTGCGATGACAATCGCAAAAACATTGAGTGTGGTAGCACCAATTCGAATTAAAGCGATTTCTTCTTTGGCAGCTTATGCTGGAACAAAAAAATGTGTTTCGGTAATAGATGCACGAAGTCAAAAAGTTTTTGTTTGTGCTTATGATCAAGGAAAACCATTAATTCAAGAACAATTATTACCAATAGGTAATTTTCTTGAATTTATGAACGATTATCAGGAATTTGAAGTGGTTGGACAAACAGCGGTGGTCGATTATCCAGAATCTTTTGTTGATTTAGCAAAAAATCTATATGATTTATCAAAAGAATGTGAAGAGGTGCCATGCGTGGATGCTCTTGTTCCAACTTATTTAAAAGATGTTGAGGCTAAAAAGATATGTCTATAAGATTAATGGAACATGATGATTTACCAAGGATTGTTGCATTAGAAAAATCACTTTTTGTTTCGGCATGGAGTTATGATGATTTTTTATATGAATTATTAGAAAATCCGTTTTCATATAATTTCGTTTATGAAAAAGATGGACAAGTTATCGGTTATATTGGGGTTTGGATTATGTATGAGCAAGCCCAGATTACTACAGTTGGGGTAGATGAGTGTTATCAGCATCAAGGAATTGGACATAAGCTGATGACTGAAGCAATAGCTTTTGCATTGTCACAGGAATGTGACGTTATGAGTCTAGAAGTGCGTGTGTCGAATGTTCAAGCCATTGCTTTATATCAAAGTTTAGGGTTTGAGGTTCAAACAATTCGAAAAGATTATTATCAAGACAATCATGAAGACGCTTATTTAATGATGAAAAGATTGGAGGAAGAAAAATGAGTTATATTCTCGCAATTGAGTCAAGTTGTGATGAGATGTCTGTAGCAATTTTAAAGGATAAACGAGAATTATTATGCAATGTTGTTGCGTCTCAAATAGATACACATCGCTTATATGGTGGTGTAGTACCGGAAATTGCTAGTCGTATGCATGTTGAATGTGTTTCAACGGTTTTGAAAACAGCTTTAAATGAAGCTCAGATTGATATGAAAGAGATTGATGCAATTGCGGTTACGAAAGGGCCGGGTTTGGTTGGTTCTTTACATGTGGGAATGCAAGCTGCCAAGACATTGGCTTTAGCGTATCATAAGCCTTTGATTGGAGTTCATCATATTGCAGGACACATTTATGCAAATGAATTGGTTGAGGATATAGAATATCCTTGTTTATGTTTAGTTGTTAGTGGTGGGCATAGTGAACTTGTTTATATGAAAAGTGAGTTTTCTTTTGAGGTCATTGGTCAGACACTGGATGATGCAATCGGTGAAGCTTACGATAAAGTAGGGCGTGTTTTGCATTTGCCTTATCCTGGTGGACCAGTTATTGATCGTCTGGCAAGAGCAGGGAAGCATACATATGCTTTACCTTTGCCATTAAATGATGAGAGTTATCATTTCTCTTTTAGTGGCTTGAAGTCAGCTATTATTAATTTATGTCATAATGCTACTCAGCGTGGTGAAGAAATCATTCCTGAAGATTTTGCGAGATCTTTCCAGGATGTTGCTTTGGATGTTTTAATATCTAAAACAATAAAAGCGGCTAAGGATTATAATGTGAAAGAAATTATTGTGGCTGGGGGAGTTAGTGCAAACAGTGGTTTACGAGAAAAATTGACGAAAGAAAGCCCAATCAAAGTTTTATTTCCACCTATGAAATATTGTACTGATAATGCTGCAATGATTGCTTCGGCAGGAAGGATTATGTTTGAAAATCAACACTTTTCTTCTCTTGACTTAAGTGTCAAACCGTCATATGATTTAGAAGAGGAAAGTGTTGGTGATTATTTGTGGTAGAGAAGAAACAGCAAAAAATTTCGAATGCGACAATGACGCGATTTCCTGTTTATCTTAAGGCTTTACGTAATATGCAACATGAGGGTAAAAGTAATTTTTTATCAAGTGAATTAAGTGCGACAACAGGGGTTTTGGATACAACTATTCGTCGCGATTTTAGCTTTTTAACAGATAAGGAAACATTAGGAAGAAGAGGAATTGGTTATGATACTAAAGAGATAATCAATATTCTCAATAATGTTTTAGGTTTGGGTTTAGATGAATCGATCATTTTAATTGGTGTAGGAAATTTAGGAAGTGCCATTTTGAAATATAATCGCTGGCAATATACTGTTGGAAAAATTGTCTGTTGTTATGATCAAGATCGTAATAAAATTGGTGAACGTTTTGGAGTGAAATTGTATCATATTGATGATTTAGAGAAAAGATTTCCTAAAGGATGTAAAATTGCTATTTTGGCCATTAGTGAAAATGTGCAAGAAACAGTTGATCGTTTGGTTCAATTGGGTGTCAAGGGTATTGTTGATTTTACGCATACTCATTTTACAGTACCACATGATGTTATTGTTCAAGCTGTTGATGTTGTTGTAGCGATTCAAGAGCTTGTTTTGAAAATGCACGCAAATGATGAATAAAAGTATTGAAATTATAATAAAAAGATGGTAATAATATTTATACAGGTAATGATTTGAGAACATGTTTTTGGGTTATCTTCAAGCGAGTTTTGGTTGGTGGAAGCAAAACAGATAGAGAAAATAATGGAACACTCAATGAACCGGATAGGAGAAATGTGAGTAGACTATCCCGTTAACTGCGTTAAAGTCATGAGAGAGCATAATGTAAATTATGAATGAGGATGGTACCGCGGATAAGTCGTTCCTTTAGGGGAATGACTTTTTTATATCAGAGATTCCTTCCTCAGCAATATTTTGGGTAAGAATGAAGGAGGAGAATGTATGTTTGAATTTATGACTGTCAGAGAACTCTATGAAATGATCATGTCTGGAGAAGAGTTTGAAACGGAAGGATTAGAATATGTTGAATTAGATGGTTGGGTTCGTACAAATCGAGATAATGGTAAAGTTGGCTTTATTTCTTTAAATGATGGAACTTATTTTAGAAATTGTCAGATTGTTTATTTGGCTGAGAATTTAGATAATTATGATGAAATTAAGCATATAAGTACGGGAAGTGCTATTCGCGTGTTGGGTAAATTTAAACTTACACCTCAAGCGAAGCAACCTTTTGAAATAGAAGCAACGCAAGTGGTTGTTGAAGGAGCATGTGATGAAGATTACCCATTACAAAAGAAAAGACATTCTTTTGAGTATATGCGTGAAATTCCTCATTTAAGACCACGTGCCAATACTTTCTATGCTATCTTTAGATTACGTAGTGTTTTGTCTATGGCGATTCATGAATTCTTTCAGTCTCAGGGCTTTGTTTATATTCATACACCAATCATTACAAGTAATGATGGTGAGGGGGCTGGTGAAATGTTTAGAGCAACAACGATTGATGATACACAATTTGAAAATGATTTCTTTGGCAAGGAAGCTTTTTTGACAGTGACTGGACAATTGCATGTTGAAGCTTTCTGTATGGCGTTTAGAGATGTTTATACATTTGGACCGGCTTTTCGAGCAGAAAATTCAAATACTTCACGACATGCAAGTGAATTTTGGATGATTGAACCTGAAATTGCTTTTGCTGATTTAGAAGATGATATGGATCTGATTGAAGATATGGTGAAATATTGTATTGATTATGTTTTAGATAATGCTCCTGAAGAAATGAAATTCTTTGAACAAATGATTGATCATGATTGTATTAAGCGTATTACAGCAATTAGAAATAGTGATTTTAAACGTATGACATATACTGAAGCAATTGAACTTTTGGAAAAAGCTGATGTAGAGTTTGAAAATAAAGTTCATTGGGGTATGGATTTAAATAGTGAACATGAACGTTATATTTGTGAACAAATTGTTGGTGGGCCTGTTTTCTTAACTGATTATCCTAAAGAAATCAAAGCTTTCTATATGCGTTTAAATGATGATGGTAAAACAGTTGCTGCTTGTGATTTGCTAGTTCCGGGAATTGGTGAACTTGTTGGAGGCAGCCAACGTGAGGAAAGATATGATGTTTTAGAGAAAATCATGGAAGAAAAATCAATGGCTAAAGAAGGTTTGCAATGGTATATGGATTTAAGAAGATTTGGGGGATGTAAGCATGCAGGGTTTGGTCTTGGATTTGATCGTTTTTTGATGTATTTAACAGGTATGCAAAATATTAGAGATGTTGAACCTTTCCCTCGTACACCAAGAAACTTAAAATTTTAATTGAGCAGGGCAACCTGCTCTTTATTTATTTGAATTGAAAATAGATGATACTCAATTCACCATTTTTAGTGTATAATAAGATCGAGGTGACAAAAGTGAAAGAATTTGCTTTTATAAATACTTTTTTTAATATTGTATATCAGAATGAACTTGCTTACATGCGAGATTTTTTGTCATCCTATGAATATATGCTGCAATTTTATGAATGGTTAAAATCACGTCATATCGAATGTAAGAGTCTTACAATGATTAGTGAGAGTGATTTTGCATTATTATCTAAAAAATTCAAAGCACAAGATGTTGATCATATTTTACATATTTCTTTTTATGAGGATATGTGTCGCATTTCTCAAGATTATTGTGAAAGTATACATATTATATATATACCGGGTTTATATCATGGAGATATGATTAATATTCCATTTCAAACTTATCGGGATGTCTATTTCTATCAGATTATAGAACCTTTTCATCGTGAGGATTTATCTTTTTTTGACCCTTTCCAAGCTTTTTTTTGTGCCATGAATCATGCTGATTTGTGGCCTGGTGTTTTGATTTTTAATCAAACACAACATGTTTTTTCACCAATTCATTCTCAAGCTGATGTTGATCAATTATATGATCATATTGATCAAAAAGATGACCTTTTTGAAGTTTATGGAGATGTCTCTCATGATTTATATTTTATTCAGTTAAGTGATCTTCATTTGGGTCAAAATAAGCATCAAAAAGGATTGCTTCAATTATATAATTCATTAGCACAAATGATTCCACAGATTCAAACACCATATAAATTAGAATTTTTAATTACAGGTGATTTGATGGAATCACCTAATCGTAGAAATATGTATTCGGCAAATGATTTTATGAATTATTTAAAGAAAGTTTATAAGGCAGATGTGACTTTTATTTTAGGCAATCATGATGTTATTGTGCATGGCTTTAATTTTGCAAGAAATCAAAAAAGTAAAGTGATCGCGTATTTATTGGGTGAGAATATTAAGGTATTAGAAAAAGAAAAAATTATTTTAATTAAGATGGATACGACGAGTGAAGGAAATCTTGCGAGGGGAAAAGTTGGTCAACGTCAGTTAGATGAAATTGATGATGAATTAGCAGCTATAGATCATTTGGAAGATTATACAATGATTTTAATGTTGCATCACCATGTCTATCCGATTACCAAAGCACAATTTATCAAAACTAAATGGCATGAAAAAACTTTTATTAATAAGATTGTTGAAACTTCAAAAGTTTTAGCAGATGCACCTTTGTTGATAGATTGGTTGGAGAAAAGGGATATACGTTATATTTTTCATGGACATAAGCATTTGCCTTTCTTTAGAAAGAAAGGCGAGCGTTATTTTGTGAGTGCTGGAAGTGCAACTGGTGGATTGAAGGAAAATAGGAGTCGATATATTTCATATAATATTATGAAGTATAATACAATAGAAAAACAGATGAAAACATGTATGATCTTTTATGATGATAAGGCAAAGGCTGAAAGACAACGTGTTGAAGTTTATTTATTTAGGGAGGAAAGTTATGAAAATAGTAGATAAAATGAAAGATGAAGAGTTAGGTATTGCGTTGCTTTATAATTTTACAAAAGGATATGAAAAACCTGTATCAATGAATCTTTATGATATTGTTTTACCTTTTTTGTATCATGATACTTTTAGAGAAAAAATATTAAGTTGTCAATCATTACAGGAATGTATTCTGACATGTTCAGTTCATGATAGCAATTTTAAGCAAAAAATAGTAGAGAATATTGAATCATATCAAACGATGACGTCGAAAGCTTTAGGAATGGCTATGTTACAGCACATTTTAAATTTTGAAGTTGTTGATCAGATGATGTGTGGATTGCCTTTGGAATCAACGATTTTAGAGCTTAAGGAAGCTATTCGCTTAGGTCAATGTGTTCAGGATATGAGCTATGATCAAATTCTTGCTCTTTTAAAGAGAGATGATATTGAGATTGTGATTTTACAAAGAGATTCAGTAGGACAGGATATTGATATTTCAATGTTTGAAAAATTAGGGCATGTGGTTATGTATGGTAATACTTTGCAACATGAAGTGCGTGAAAGAATCAAGGATGCTCAAATTGTGATAACTAATAAAAATATGATGGATGAAAGTGTTTTACATGATTTACCTCAATTAAAACTGATCTGTTTAACAGCGACAGGGACAAATAATGTAGATTTAGAATATTGTCGAAATAATGGCATTAAAGTGGCAAATGTAAAGGGGTATTCAACAGATACGGTTGCACAACATACTTTGGCTTTGTTAATGCATTTGGTTGAAAAAAATAAAACTTACGATTACTATGTTAAATCAAAAGAATATGCGAGAAGTGGAAGTTTTAGTTATTTTAATGATGTTTTTCATGATGTTTCATCTATGATTTGGGGAATTGTGGGATTAGGAAATATTGGTCGTAAAGTAGCATATATTGCGGAAGCAATGGGTGCTAAGGTGCAATATTATTCAACAAGTGGACGTAATGCGACAAGTGATTATCAGCAAGTTGATTTTGAAACTTTGTTAAAAACGTCTGATATTATTAGTATTCATGCGCCGCTTAATGAACAAACCCATTATTTGTTTAATGAGAAAGCCTTAAGACAGATGAAAAAGATGGCTTATTTGATAAATGTTGGAAGAGGTGGCATTATTGAAGAAAAAGCTTTGGTTAAGGTTTTAAATGAAGGTCATTTAGCTGGTGTAGGATTGGATGTTTTTGAACATGAACCTTTGTTAGAAGATGACGTTATCTATACGATTCGAGATATGGATAAAGTCATTTTGACACCACATATTGCATGGGGCTCTATTGAAGCAAGACAAAGATGCGTTGATGAAGTCTATCAAAATGTATTAGCTTATTTAAGAGGGGAAGATCGTAATATTGTTAATGCATAAAAAAGGAATAGCTCGGCTATTTCTTTTTGTTAGAAAATATTGTAATTTTATAGAAATCAGTTTATGATATAGACTATATTATAAAAAAAGGAGGAGACTACATTAAGTAGCAAAGAATGTACGGTCATTGATCGGAATTAACGCCTGTGGACTAGAAATGAGGATGAAGCAGGAAAACTTTGTGCTGAGAAGTCGCATATGTTATGGAACAATTGATTTTAGCAATCGTTATTATTGCCCTTGGAATTTATGTTTTTCGTTTTTTTCCTTTTGAAAAAGGGAATGTAACGTATTCAGTGATTTCGGCCATTTTTATAGTTTTAACTTTAGTATGTAAACAATTTTTAACAGTCATGATTCCTTTGTTTGGTACTGAAAGCTTTAAAATTGGATTAGAGTATTTACCTTTATTGGTGGCTGGCTTTTTCTTGAAACCAAGTTATGCTTTCGTGGTTGGTCTATGTAGTGATATAGTTGGGTTGATTATTGTCCCGACTGGTTTTCCGTTTTTGGGGTTCACCTTGGTCATGATTTTGGTTTGTGTGATTCCTTCATTAGTTAAAGAATATGCTAAACATGTGAGTGAACAAATGGTACAGTATCTTGCGATCGGCTTGATACTTATTTTGGGAATTGGAGCAGCTATTTATATTTATCAATTAGAGAGTTTAGTAATATCTGAAACAATTCATGTTTTGACATTGTTTGAGAAGAGTTTTATGATTGCAATGTGTTTGATTTTAACGGTTGCTTTTATTGTTATTATTATGTTTTTAAAAATGAAGATTCATATTGAAGAAGCAAAAGAATTTTCGATGTGGTTATTTGCAGTGATATTGGTTGAGATAATTTGTACTTTGTGTTTGACACCATTATGGTTAGATATCATGTATGGAATTCCTTTTATCCTATCATTATGTTTACGTATTATTAAAGAGTGTTTTATTTTGCCAATTGAAATCTTTATTGGATATACATTAGTAAAAATTATGAAACGTATATTAAGAAGGTCCTGAAATATTCAGGAGCTTTTTTGTTTAATTTAAAAAAAAGTGTAAACACTATTTAAGAGGTGATTTGATGGATCGAAAAGAATACGATCAATTGGCTAAAGAATTAAAGCCAAGTATGCATAAAGTAAAAAATGCTTTTAATGCTTTTCTTTATGGTGGTGTTATAGGTGCTATCGCTCAAGGTGGCTTAGAATTCTATATGAATCTTTATCAATGTAGTCAAAAGGAAGCAACACCAATGATGACGATTACGCTTGTTTTTGTAGCTTGTTTACTAACAGGACTAGGTTTATATGATAATATTGCAAAACATGCTGGAGCAGGAACTTTTATTCCAATTACCGGTTTTGCGAATAGTATGACCTCTAGTGCTTTGGATTGTAAGAGTGAAGGTTTAGTGTATGGAATTGGGAGTAATATGTTTAAGTTAGGAGGAACAGTGATTACCTATGGGATTGTGAGTTCATCTTTGTTAGGAGTGATTCGTTATGTCTTCACACTTTTCGGGTAATTCTCTTTGTCTGAAAAATGTTTATGTTGCTTCTACTGGAACGACCTGTGGATTATTGGAGTTTCAAGGTCCTTTAGGATTTTATTTTGATAAAAGTTATAACAATCATCATTGTGGAGAGGATTCTTTTGAAAAGGCCGAAAGAAGAATGTTAAGAGATGCATTGGATATCTGCTTGCAAAAGGTCAAGATGAAACATAATGAAGTTGATCTATATATAGGTGGTGATTTGATGAATCAAATCACAACTGTTCATTATTTGGCAAGAGAATTACTCCAACCATTTATTGGTATATATAGTGCATGTTCTAGTTTTAGTTTATCCATGGCTATGTCTTCATTATTAATTGAAGGAGGATTTGTTGATCATGTTGTTGCAATAGTTTCAAGTCATAATGCAACGGCAGAAAGACAATATCGTTATCCTGTAGAATATGGCGTACAGAAAAAGCCAACAACGACTTTTACAGCAACTGGTGCGATTGCGACTTTGTTGACGAATCAACCAACATGTGTCAGAGTTGAATCAATAACGCTAGGAAAAGTTGTGGATTATGGACAAAATGATCCCAATGATATGGGAAGAGCAATGGCTCCTGCGGCTTATGATACAATTCAATCACATTTTCATGATTTAAATAGAAGTTTTCAAGATTATGATTTAGTTGTTACAGGGGATTTATCAACTTATGGACGTGAGATTTTAAAGGAAATGATGCAACGAGCTCATATTGATGTTATGCATTATAATGATTGTGTATGCATGTTATATGATGTTGATCATCAGGAAGTTTTTCAGGGTGGAAGTGGTTGTGCATGTAGTGGTCTTGTGACAATGGGATATTTATATCCTTTGTTGAAGCAGAAAAAGTATCGTCATATTCTTGTCGTTGCTACGGGAGCTTTATTATCACCAATGATGACTTTTCAAAAAGATACGATTCCTTGTGTTGCACATGCAATCAGTTTGGAGGTCGTGGAATGAATTATATCATGGCATTTTTATTTAGTGGTTTTATTTGTCTTTTAGCACAATTGATTTATGATAATACGAAATTAACACCAGGGCATATTACAAGTCTTTTTGTAGTTTTAGGGTCATTTTTGGATTTATTTCATATCTATGATCGATTTGTAGAAATTTTTCATGCCGGTGCACTTATTCCGATTACGAGTTTTGGACATTCTTTGATGCATGGAGCGATGGCAGCAACGGAGAAATATGGTATTTTTGGGATTGCTATGGGGATGTTTGATTTAACTGCAGCAGGTATTTCCACGGCAATATTATTTGCTTTTATAGTTGCCATTTTCTTTAAACCAAAATCATGAATAATTCATATGATTTAAAGCAACGTATTTTAAATTATCGTGGAAGACTTATTTATCTTTATTTTTTAGCAAGTCTTTCAAATGATACGTTGATTTCTAGACTCGTAGAAGGAATTGAAAATGATCGTGGTAGAAATTTAGAAAATTGTTTGAATATGGGCGATGTTGAAATTGTCAAGACCAACGATATTCAAAAAATTCAATATGCTTTGTTGTGTGGCAATTGTGCTTTATTTGATGGTGAAACGACTTATATTATGGATACAAAAGAATATCCTAATCGCTCGATTGATGAACCTGATACAGAAAAAAGTGTTCGTGGCGCAAAAGATGGTTTTAATGAATCAATCTTAAATAATACTGGTTTATTACGTCGCCGTATTAAATCTGTCGAACTTTGTTTTCATAAGGAAACAATTGGTACGAAGAATCCAATCGATATTGCGATTGCTTATTTAGAGGATCAAGTTGATCAGAATATTTTAAATCAAGTTTTAAGTCGTATTAAAGAAATTCGTGCTCAGGAATTAATTATGAGTGATCGTGCAATTGAAGAATTGATTCTTGATCAAGGATATAATCCTTTTCCATTAGTTAGATATAGTGAAAGACCAGATATTGTAGCAACTCATATCCAGCATGGCTATATTGTCATTATATGTGATACATCATCTTCGGTATTGATGTTACCAACGACACTTTTTGAAATTTTGGAACATGTTGAAGAACATCGACAAACACCATTGATTGGAACTTTTATTCGGTTAATTCGTTTACTTGCTGTGTTCTTGTCACTTTATTTGGTTCCTATATGGTGTTTGTGTGTTTCTTATATGAAGTGGGATTGGAGCTTTTTTATACAAGTTTTGATTGTAGAATTGTCAATAGAACTGTTACGTATTGCGACAATTCATACTCCTGAATCTCTATCAAATGCTATGGGTTTAGTAGCAGCTTTGTTGTTGGGGCAGTTTGCGATAGATTTAGGCTTCTTTTCTGAAGAAATATTACTTTTTTGTGCGATTGGTTCAATCGGGGGATTTGCTACTCCTAATTATGAATTATCATTAACTAATAAATATGTGAAAGTGATGATGATTATTTGTATAATGTTTTTTAATGTTTATGGATTTGTTATATTTAATATTGTTTTATGGTATTATCTAGCAAATCTCAAACCTTTTGGTATGTCTTATTTATATCCTTTAATTCCTTTAGATTTTCATGCGTTGATGACTTTTCTTATTCGTCAACCTAAAAAAGGGAAATCTTGATGCAAGTGAAAGCTTGCATTTTTTACGCATCATAAAAATTTGAGTTTCGGTAAAAAATAAAAAAACAGGTAAAAAGTTATTCACAAATTGCCT
>CAYSWW010000042.1:0-13243 GCA_964434915.1 uncultured Coprobacillus sp. | reverse complement strand
AACCAAATAAATTGAAGAACTTTTTACCATTTAATTTGGCATTCAACAATATTATCTCAAATCATATTTAATATGTGAACCACCTTTGTATTTTACGCATCCATCCAACATCATTACAACAATGGATATATATACAAATTGAGATGATACTGATCTTATTGGTGTCACTGATAATCTATACAATTAAGCACTTTTTAGGTGCTTTTTTTAATATTTCTATTACAAAAACACAAAGATAAAATGTATCAATTTTGATTTTTAAATTAAAAAACGCCCATAAAATGAGCGTTTTTTTCTATTCTCCAAAATATCTTTTTAATAAACCAGCAAAAGCTTTACCATGTCTTGCTTCATCTCTTGCCATTTCATGTACTGTATCATGAATAGCATCTAAATCAGCAGCTTTTGCACGTTTTGCTAAATCTACTTTACCTGCTGTTGCACCATTTTCAGCCTCAACACGTAATTCAAGATTTTTCTTAGTAGAATCAGTAACAACTTCTCCTAATAATTCAGCAAATTTCGCAGCATGTTCTGCTTCTTCCCAAGCAGCTTTTTCATAATATAATCCAATTTCTGGATATCCTTCTCTATGAGCTACTCTAGCCATAGCTAAGTACATACCAACTTCAGTACATTCAGCTTCAAAATTAGATCTTAAATCTTTTATGATATCTTCAGAAACACCTTTTGCAACACCAACAACATGTTCTGCTGCCCAAGTCATTTCTCCTTCTTGTTTAACAAATTTTTCAGGTCCTACTTTACATACCGGACATTGTTCAGGTGCAGCATCACCTTCATATACATAACCACATACACTACATACCCATTTTGACATATTTTTTTCCTCCTTCATTGATATACTATTATTATACAACAAATTTTATGAAAATCAAGAATATTTTTAATAATAGTAATTATTATTATTTAAACATAGAATATCCATTTGTTTTTTATACAAGTCTGTTGTATAATGACACTGTTAAAAAAGATAATTATAGTGATGACCTCTTGGCATTAACTTCTTCTTTTTTACCAAAATATATCAAACGTCGCATTCGTAAGAAGTGACAGTGGAGGAAACAAATGAATAATCAAAAAATAAAGAACCTTGCGTTTACATCGCTCTTTATAGCGATTGAAATTCTTATGGTCTTAGTGCCTTTTCTTGGCTTTATTCCAATCGGACCTTTACGTGCAACCACCTTACATATTCCAGTCATCATTGCTAGTATTGTGTTAGGTGCTAAAACCGGGGCTACTATTGGTCTTGTCTTTGGTTTAAGTAGTTTGATCATGAATACTATACAACCAACAATCACATCTTTTGTCTTTTCACCTTTTTTAAGTGGTAGCCTTTTAAGTGCTTTGATTGCTATTGTGCCAAGAGTTCTTATTGGTTATGTAACAGGATGGATTTATGAAAAGCTAAAAAAGTTCAATGACACATTCGCAATGATAGTGGGTTCTTTTTTAGGTGCAATGACAAATACTTTTTTGGTATTAGGTGGTATATATATAATTTTTGGAACGCAGTATGCTAGTGTGTTAGGTCGTGACTTTGCCAGTCTACTTCCCTATTTACTAGGAATTATTTCGACAAGTAGTTTGGCTGAAGCAATTATTGGAACTATCATTGCTGTAATGGTTTCACGCATATTGATTAAATTAAGGAAATGAGGTTGTATTGAATGTCTAAAAAAATAATTATTGGTATAACTGGTAGTATTGCTGCTTATAAAGCTATACAATTGATTAGTGATCTTGTTAAAAAAGATTATCTTGTGGAAGTTATGATGAGTGAAAGTGCAACACAATTTGTTACTCCCCTTTGTATTCAGTCATTAATAAAGAGAAAGGTTTATGTTGATACATTTGACGAAGAAAACCCAGCAATTATTACACACGTTGATATTGTTAAAGATGCTGATTTGATGATGATTGTTCCAGCTAGTGCTCATACAATTGCAAAATTAGCTTATGGTTTAGCAGATAATATGCTAACATGTGCCTTTTTAGCAGCAACATGTCCAAAGCTTATTGCCCCTGCTATGAATGTGCATATGTATAAAAATCCTATCACTCAAAAAAATATGCAAATACTTAAAGATACTGGAGTATATTTCATTGAACCAATTTCCGGATTATTAGCTTGTGGTGACGTTGGCAAAGGAAAATTAGCTAATGAAGATGATATTTTCGAAATGATGGATTATGTACTGACTGAAAAAAAGTTACATGGCAAAAAGGTGCTTGTCAGTGCTGGTCCAACTCAAGAAGCCATTGATCCAGTCCGTTATTTAACAAATCATTCAAGTGGGAAAATGGGGTACTCTATTGCCAAAGCAGCTTTTTGCTTAGGCGCAGATGTAACTTTGGTAAGTGGACCAACTCAGCTCAAAAAACCTTACGGGGTACATACTATTGATGTTATAAGTGCTCAAGATATGTATGATGAAATTATGAAAATCTTTCAGCAATATGATTATATTATTATGTCTGCCGCAATCGGGGATTATCGTAGTCTTTCTGTTGTAAATGAAAAAATCAAGAAGAAAGAAGAACATTTTTCTTTGCAAATGACAAAAAATAAAGATATTTTATATGAAATATGTATGAAACGTCAAAAACATCAATTGATCTGTGGTTTTGCTATGGAAACTAGCGATTTGATTTCTCATGCTCAAGAGAAACTTGAAAAGAAAAAATGTGATATGATCGTAGCGAATCATTTAAAAACAAAAGGCGCTGGATTTCAAGGAGATACAAATGTAGTCTCTTTCATTACACATCAAGGTGTACGATCATTGGGTCTGATGTCAAAGAATGATTTGGCTTATATTATTTTAAATTCTTTGTATCAAATGGAGGAAAAAACATGCTAGTTGTTATTGATATTGGAAATACAAATATTACTTTAGGTGTTTATCATGATGATAAACTCATAGGAAATTACCGTTTAACAACAAAATTCCAAAGAACATCTGACGAATATGGATTTATGTTGTTATCTTTTTTAAATGCTTCTGCAATATCTGTAGATGATATTGATGATATTATTATTAGTAGTGTTGTTCCTAAAATCAACTATTCTTTTACAAGTGGTATTAAAAAGTATTTTCATCGAAATCCAATTTTTATTTGCCCAGGCGTGAAGACTGGAATTGATATCCGAATTGATAATCCTTCAACTTTAGGGGCTGATCGACTTGTTGATGCTGTAGGCGCCTATTATACATATGGTGGTCCATGTTTGGTAATTGATTTTGGCACTGCAACAACTTATGATGTTGTGACAAATAAAGGAGAGTTTATTGGCGGAGCGACCGCTCCTGGAATTGGCATTTGTGCTCAAGCTTTGTCTTCACAAGCTGCAAAATTGCCAGAAATTGAAATTCAAAAACCTGAGAAGATTATCGCTAAAAATACCATTAAAAGTATGCAATCAGGGGTTGTTTTTGGATATATTGGGCAAACAGAATATATTATCAAGAAAATTAAAAAAGAATATAATGAAAATTTAAAAGTAATTTCTACTGGTGGACTTGGACGCATCATTGCTAGCGAAACAGATTTAATAGATATTTATGATGTTGATTTAACATTTAAGGGTTTAAAAATTATCTATGAGAAGACAAAAAAGAATCTTTATGTTTAGGAAGGAATCAATTCCCTTCTTTTTATATCACATTTATATGCTAAAAGCAAATAAATGTGATATAATTTATTTAGAAAAATGTATATAAAAAAAGAAATTTGTTTTTAAAAACGGTATATAGAAGTAAGGAGGTGTTTCCATTGAATAATTTTAAACTCGATTTACTTTTTAAGTTTCTTTTATGTGATGAAAAAGATATGGATTCTCATTTTCTATTGAAACTTTTGATTCAATCTTTAATGAAAAGGCAAATTCACAACTTAATAGTCCTTAATCCTCAATATCTTCAAGCAGATCCTACAGATAAAGGTGTTCGTTATGATATTAAATGTGAAGATGAAATAGGCAATCGTTATGATATTGAAATGCAGAATTCAAAACTCTCTAAGACCCAAATTAAAAGATTTGGTCTTTATGGTATAAAGTTGGTAAGTGAAGATGTCTATATAGGTGATGATTATTTCAATTTAAAGCAATATATTCAAATCATCTTTATAAATGATGTCTGTGATGATGATCCACATCTTATTGAATATTATCAACCAAGAACAATACAAGGACTAGATGAAGGTCATGGAACAGCCAACATTGAAAAAGAAGATGTTTTGCTAACGAGAATTTATATCTATCTTCCGTATATTAATGAAATAGTCAAAGAAAATGACCTTCAAAAGATAAACGATTTAAAACTTATGATTTATATCATTCATAATGGTATAACTGAAAAATCAAGGGAATGAACAGAAAGGTTGTGAAAGCAATGAAAAAAAGACTCAATTTATTTAATCAAGATCAATCATTAAAAGATCAAGCTTTTAATCGATATGTTGCATTAATGACAGATAAAGCTGAAAAGAAAGAATATCATGATATGGGAATACAAGAGGGTTTGGAACAAGGTATGAGGCAAGGAATGAAACAAGGAAAGTTAGATAATTTAATCAAAATAAGTGCAATAAAATATCCGAATCAAAATTTAAGCTAGATTCAATCATGTAATGATGATCAATTAGAAAAATTAACACAGTGCCTACTTCAAAATCTCAGTTATGATGAATTTCATAAATATATTTTTGAATAAACTTTTTCATAACAAAAAAGCAATGGAAATATTGCTTTTTTGTTATGAAAATTCAATTATTACATTATCATTATCAAAATATTCCGTAATTGAATATAATTCTTCCATTTTATTATTGCCAAATGACTCTCATTGAGTCCTTTGGATTCATTTTTTCGAAATATAGCATAAAAAGTAATCTTGCCATAATAAGTTCTCGTGAAAAAAGAATAGTTATCTTATCAATATCTATTTTATCTTCTTCAGGATAAAGCATGCCGTATAATATCCTTCCAATTATTCCTTTTTTATTTATATTTTTAAATGTATGTGTCATATCTTCCGTAGAACGTAATGATATCATTTGATAATGAGAATCTGTATACTTTTCAAACTCTTTTAATAAATCTGTAATAAAAAGATCATATTGATAAATATAAGAAGGATCTCTATTCAACATTTCAGCAAACCAATCTAATACAATAAACAAATAATCCTCTTCTTTTAAAGGTTGCTCTTTATGAGACTCCATAAATTTATATACCAAATTACCACTAGAGTCTTTTTGTGAAAGTAAACGTATTTTTCTCTCTAAGTAAAGAATCTCACAATAAAATTTTTTTAATAAAGGAGACTGAAAAGGTTCAAATGTATACTTAACACCATATAAATGCCCAAAGGCTTTCATTGCGGTTTGATAGCCTAAGCGCTTATTTTGATCTAAGCTTTTTCTTGAAAAGTCTAAGAATCCTCCCAAATTAACATAAGGTGTTGTATAAATCACATGCGGACGATTTAAATAATGAGGATGTGTAGCATTTATTTGCATATCTACAACAATAATTTCTTGAGCGCCCATATCAAAAGCTAAATCAATTGGTACATTATCATAATATCCTCCATCTATAAATGATTGACCATTGAAAGTATAGATTGGAAAAACCGGAAAACAAGAAGCACTTGAAATTAAATAATCATAAATATGTTCTTTTTCCATTTCCGCTTTGGTTATCAGTAAAGGTTTTAATGAAGGAAAACGTACTGTACATAAACCAAAATCAATAGGAGAAGATAATAATTGTTCTTCTTTTAATAAGCCTCTAATATTTGTTTTGAGTGGTGTAATATCTGCTCCCTTTTCTTTAAGAAATCTTTTAAAGAATGAGAATGCAAGATTAGACTGATCGACCATTTCATCTAAATTAAAGTTGAATTTGGGAGTAAAACCTCCTTCAAAAACCTTCGAAACAGTTAAATTATCCCATAATGATTCCATTGCGTCATAATCCTGCTGTGCCAACAAACAACCATTTAAAGCTCCTATTGAAGTGCCAGTAACAATTTGATAATCGATACCAAGTTCATTCAACGCTTTAACAAAACCAACTTCATATGCTCCTTTAGAGCCTCCTCCAGCAAGCACTAATGCTCTTTTCATGCTATTCCCCTTTTCTATCACTCTTTTCTATCATACGAGCATAATCTTGGAAATATACATCAAAATCATCAAATGAAGTCAAACGAAACTCCCAATTCGGAGAACCTATTTTTCCTGGCACATTAAAACGTGCAGAACTGTCTTTACCCATAACATCCCATATAGGAATAATGACTTGCGTTGCTTCTAAATCTAAACAATAATGAATAATTTTTTGATACTCCTCTTTCTCATGATAATCTTCTAAAAGTGTATTGAAAGTTTCCTGTTGTTCTTTATCTAAAGTTTCCAACCAACCCACAAGAGTATCATTATCATGTGTCCCAGTATAAACAATCACTTTATCAAAATCGAACTCTTTATCATAATGGAATTGAAAAACATACATTCCCTTTAAATGATAATGATCCCTTAAATCATAAACTTCACTTCTTAATTCTCCTAAATCTTCAGCTAAAACTGATAAATGTGGAAGTCTTTGAAATAAAGTATCAAATAATTCATATCCTGGTGCTTCTACCCATTCGCCAATAATAGCCGTCGTTTCACTTTCAGGTATTTTCCAATATGTATCAAAAGCTCTAAAATGATCTATACGTACCATATCATACATTTTTGTGGCCGCTTCCATACGTTCAACCCAAAAATCAAAATTTGTTTTTTCTAAATAATCCCAATCATAAATAGGATTTCCCCATCTTTGTCCAAATTTACTAAAGTAATCTGGTGGAACACCAGCAATATATGCTGGTGTTCCATCTTCTTCAAGAAGGAAACATTTCTGATTCATCCAAACATCAACTGAATCTAATCCAACATATATAGGCATATCACCAATGATTTGAATATGATGTTCATTGACATATGTTTTTAAAGCATTCCATTGTTTAAAGAAATAATATTGTAAAAACATATGATAATTGATTTCTTTAGTAAAAGGAATCAATGAAAAAGATTTTTCTTGTGGATAGTATTTATATTCATCTTCCCATTCTATCCATGAATGCTCTTGATTCTGACTTTTAAATACTCTAAATAGCGCATAATCAAAAACCCATTTATTTTCTTCTATAAACTTTTGATAATCTGATGTTTCTTTAAAACGAGAAAAAGCTTTATGATATAACTGTTCTTTTACTTTTCGTACATCTTGATAAGCGACAAATGGCATTTGGCTGTTATAGTATGTAACTTCTTGAGGTTTTAATAAGCCATCTTCAACAAAGCCATCTAAACTTAAATAAATCTCATCGCCTGCATGACTTGACAAAGGTTGATATGGAGAATTGCCATATCCTAAAGAATTCAAAGGTAATATTTGCCATATACGGACAGAAGCAGCTGTCATTTTATCAACCAATTCATATGCATATTTTCCAAAATCTCCAATTCCATAATGATTAGGTAAGGAAGAAATTGGAAATAATAATCCTGCTTGTTTCTTCATAATCTCACCTAATATCCAAAGTCATCTTCAACAATAATGACCTTAATACGATTCACTTTCCCTTGATAAGCTAATTTAACATAACTTGAACAAATTCTTTCAGGACTCGAACAATCCATGCAATGTGCTGTTTTTATACAAGGCGTTTTCTTATCTAAACGCATAGCATTAGCTGGAGCACTACAGTTACGAATACGATTGATTGCCTCAGCTTCATTTTGACAGATCTTATTAAGTCCGGCAATCACAATGACTTCTTTTGGTCCAAATATCATCGCTGCCACACGATTACCTGTCCCATCTACATTATATAAACATCCATCCATTGTGATAGCATTTGTACTTGTTATAAACAAATCAGCAAAAAAAGCTTCTCTAAAACATTGTTCCATTTCTTCTCTAGATAATCCAGAAGCATAACGATCAATAAATCTGACATCACTTTCTCTAATGAGATCAATAACCCCTAATTGATTAAGTGTTACACTTCCACCTACAGCAACACTCTTGTTTTCATTTAATACATTTTTTAAATATGTCTCCAATTCATTTTTATCTTTTACAATCAAACAAGTCATATTATTTTTTTCTAAAGATTTAATTAATTCATTTTCCTTTAATTTTAATAAATTTTGCAAATTTTCTTCCATCTCATTCTCCTCCAATTACTTTTTCCTCATTACTTTTTAGTATATATCATAAAATCAAATTTGACAATCAACTTATTTTATAGAAACAAACTTCCTATCTGATATACAATAAAAGCCATTAAATAAGCCATACCAGTTTGAAAAAGAATCGTATAAAAAGCTTTAGACCATGATCCCAATTCTCGTTTCATTGCTGCAAAAGCAGCAATACAAGGCATATAAAGAACAGTAAAAACCAAAAATGAAAAAGCACTTAAAGGAGTAAAAATCGTAATTAACGCATTATTGAATGTGATTGTATTTGTTGCAGCAGTTAAAACAGAAAGTGTTGACACAACACTTTCCTTTGCGATAATACCTGTTATTAAGGCCGTTGAAGCACGCCAATCTTGAAAACCTAATGGCGAAAAAATTATTGATAGATATTGACCAATTAATGCTAAAAGACTTTGTTGGCTATCACCAACATAATGCAAAGATAAATCAAAACTCTGCATAAACCAAATAACGATTGATCCCACAAAAATAATCGTAAAAGCTTTATGCAAAAAATCTTTTGCCTTAACCTTTATATTCAAAATAACATTTTTCCATGTTGGCATACGATATGCTGGAAGCTCCAATATAAATGGAATTGCTTCTCCATTAAAAAAAGTTGATTTTAAAATAAATGAAGATAAAATCGCTGTAAATATCCCTATTCCATACAAAGTCATTATAACCAATAAGGCTTTTTGTGGAAAAAAAGCCGTAATAATCATACTATATATTGGTAATTTTGCACTACATGACATAAAAGGAATAAGCAAAATCGTCAATCGACGATCTCGCTCACTCGTTAAAGGACGAGTCGCCATAATTGCTGGAACACTACATCCAAAGCCCATCAACATTGGAACAAAAGAACGTCCAGACAAACCGATTTTCCTTAAAGCATGATCCATCACAAAAGCCACTCTTGCCATATATCCACTATCTTCCAATAAAGATAAAAAGAAAAACAACAAAAGAATAATAGGCAAAAACGACAATACCTGCCCTACTCCTGCAAAAATACCATCACGGATTAAAGCTTTTAACCATGAATCAACCTGGATAAAATCCAAATATTTTATAACAACATCTCTTACAAAAAATATTCCTTTTTCCATCATATCTTGTAAAGGTCTTCCCAAAAAATAAAATGTCAAATAAAAAATCAATAAAATAACCCCTATAAAAAAAGGAATACCAAAATATCGATGAGTCAAAATCCGATCAATCTTTTCAGAACAGATTTGTCCTGATGTTTCTTTTTTAAAAAAAACACATTGTTGACAAATTGTCTCAATCACTTGATAACGCATTTCTACTAATAAAACTTCACGATCCAAAGAATATTTTTGTTCTAATTGGTTTAATTGATCTTCAATAATATTTCTTTGTTGTAAAGATAAATGCAACTTTTTAAGTACTTCCTTATCATTTTCTATAACCTTTGTAGTCGCATAGCGTAAAGGCAATTGACATTGTTGAACATTGGTTTTCATAATTGATTCTATTGTAAAAATCACCTGACTCATTGGTCCTTGCGAAAGTACAGAAGGATATACAGGATGCACAAACATGTGATCGATTTCTTTCAACAAAGCATCAATTCCTTTATTTTGATAAGCAGAAATGGGAACGACACTTATACCAAGATGTTTCTGCAATAAAGCAACATCAATACTATTTCCACTTAAAATCACTTCATCCATCATATTTAAAACTAAAATCATAGGGATATGTAATTCCATAAGCTGTAATGTGAGATATAAATTTCTTTCAATGTTCGTTGCATCAATGATATTTAAAATGATATCAGAATGTTCATTAAGTAAATAATGAATTGAGACTTTTTCTTCAAATGAATATGGTGACAATGAATATATGCCCGGAAGATCTATGAGTTGATATTGTGAATTCTTTATATAACCTGTTTTTTGTTCAACCGTTACTCCAGGAAAATTACCAACATGTTGAAAAGAACCTGTTAATATATTAAATAAAGTTGTTTTACCACAATTTTGATTTCCTATTAAAGCAATCTTTTTAATCATCTTTAACCTCCTTGATAATGATTTGTGCCGCATCTTTTTTCCTCAATGTTAATATATAATGTCTAAGTGATAGTTCAATAGGATCTCCCATTGGAGCCATTTTTCTCACTTTCACAAATGTATGAGGTGTTAATCCCATTTCAAGTAATCGTCTTCTTAATAATCCTTTACCCTCTACAGCAAAAATAATGGCTGTATGACCTATTGGAAGTTGATCTAATGTCATAGTTGCTCCTTTTCTTTCTTATCATACTTTATGCCTACTTATCAAATATATTCATTTTGAAATGATTGACATGTTCATTATTTTTGATAAAATAATGAAAAATGAGGTGAAAAAATGAAAAGATTATTAATTGTTGTGGATTTTCAAAATGATTTCGTAGATGGTAGTTTAGGTTTTGAAAAAGCCAAGCTATTAGAAGACCATATTGTTCAATTGATTAAAACATATCAAGAAAATCAAGATGAGATTATTTATACAATGGATACCCATCAAGAAAACTATTTAGAAACATATGAAGGAAAAGCTTTACCAGTAGAACATTGTATTGAAGG
Organism: uncultured Coprobacillus sp.; assembly: GCA_964434915.1. Lineage (GTDB taxonomy): Bacteria > Bacillota_I > Bacilli_A > Erysipelotrichales > Coprobacillaceae > CAYSWW01. Next base: position 2,348 of record CAYSWW010000042.1, on the reverse strand, counting down.
GACAGAAGGATGGCAACTTTACGGTGAAGCAAGAAATTTATTAAAGAACTGTCTTTGTTTTAAAAAAGCCACATTCCCATCTTTAGATCTAGCAAATTATCTAAAAGATAAAGAATATCAAGATATCACACTCATTGGGTTGGTTTCATATATTTGTGTTCTTTCTAACGCAATTATGGCAAAAGCGGCATTACCACAAACCCCTATTCGTGTCGACTTACGTGGAACAGGTAGTGTTGATGAAAAAGTTCACGAGAAAAGCATTGATGTCATGAAATCATTACAAATCGAAGTGATATAAAAAACTTGGGATTTCCCAAGTTTTTTTCGTTCTATCTAATTTTCATAGCACTATTCAGAAACACTAATTGTTTCACCATTAACCATCTTTTTAATCAAGCTTGAACAACTATCAACACTTGACTGATCAGGAATCATATAATATAAAGCAGAATCGGGCATATATGCTCCACCTGTCATAGTTGTTCCTGTTCCTGTTAATTGAACTTGAAGAATTTCCCAAGACGCCATATCATTTAACTGCATTTGAATCAAACTTGTAATTTCAGATGAAGACATATTTGTCTCAAAAGATTCTTCAATTGATTTCAAAATACTAGAATAGTTTGTAATAATAGCAGAAGACATTGCTTTCTCTAACATTGCTGCTAAAACACGTTGTTGATTTTTTATACGATCATTATCTCCTCCACTTAAACTATAACGTTCTCTTACAAATGCTAATGCTTTTGCACCATCCATTTGATTATCACCTTTAACAATTGAATAATTACCATGTCGTGTTGTAAATGCAACTGGTGAATAAACTGTGATTCCACCTAAAGCATCAACTATTTCAATTAATGAAGTAAAATTAACTCTTACGTAATAGTTAATATCTATATCCATAAAATTCTCAATTGTTTCTACTGAATTCTGTACACCTGCTAAACCAGCATGTGTCAATTTATCTTTCTGATTTTTATTAGCTAAAGTAACATAATAATCTCTAGGAATACTTGTCAACAGAATTTGTTTTGTATTTGGATTAACAGTGACAAGCATATTAACATCTGATCTTGAAACAGTTGATACTGGACCTGTTGTATCAATACCACTGATATAAATTGTGAAAGTTTCTTCCGTAACATTAACATTTTTAGAAATATCACTTATTTCTTCAACAATCTCATATGTCCAAATAATTCTTGTTTCACTTTCAAAATCCGGATAATTTTCTTCAAACATATTGTTATAAGCTTCATTCACATATATAGCAGCTACGTTACTATTATATAAATCATCTGCTAAAGAAGCATAATCATCAGATGTTTGTGTCTGAATATCTGAATTAGCATCATTTAATGCTTCTAAAGCTTCATTAAACTTATCACTATCATCATAGGAAAAGTTAACTTCAACAACTTCTCCAGATAAATCAGATAAACTCTCATATTCACTCTCATCTAACACATAAACACAAAAACGAGTTGTTTGTGTATTGGCTCCAGTAATTGCAGCTAATACAGAATCACTTTGTATAACATATAAAGATCCAATTAATAATAAAATACTCAAAACCAAACTTAACATCTTGCCCAAGATAGATCTTATTTTTCCTTTGCCAACTTTTTTGGAAGGCTTCATTAAAGAAAAACTGATTAAAAATAATAGCAATAAAATAACAATACTACCAATAATAAATAGCATTGGTAATGCCCCTAATTTAAAAATAAAAACTAGCAAAATAACGGAAGCAATAAATTGTATAGCAAGTATGACCTTCCATTGCGTTATTTTTTGAATCATATTATTTATTTTAGACATCTTATTCCCTCTTTTCTTAATCTTTATCATATTAGCATATTGTTGTATAGTTTTCAAGAATATGATAAATTTGATTATTTTGTTTATAAAACATATTATAGACAAAAATTAACAAAAATTAGATTCTGCCTTTAAGTTTTGTTTCAAAAAAAGTAAAAGATTGACAATTTAAAATTCTGTGTAGTATTTTGATTATTATGGCGTAGCTGATCAACAATATATACTGGAAAGATTGCCAAACATGGATCTGAGAGACAAGACAAGACAGAATTAAGAAAATTCCTGCCATACAGCGAAGCATTACCAAAATCAAAAAGAATATTAAACAAAAAAGAAATAGAAACTCTTAAAGCAGAATCAACAATCATAAAGCTTATGATTCTGTTTTTTTGTGCTACACCCTTATATTTTACACATACTTCCTTTCTGTTATGAAGTGACCTTTGTCAAGTATAAATTACACATTGATAATAAAATTATTTGATTTTATCATCAATGGCATACAAAAGCCCCAAAATATT
>CAYSWW010000041.1:0-13411 GCA_964434915.1 uncultured Coprobacillus sp. | reverse complement strand
AGGTAGAATGAGGTTTATAGTTCATTTATGCATTAAATAAACTAACTATTTTTGACACTACCAAAAAGAAAGAATGAAGGAAAATATGGATATATTTGATTTTGTATTAACTGATGATGAAATGCATCAGATTGCATCATTAGATAGGATTGATGGAAATACTTTTGATAATAGAAATCCAGAGGTTGTGAAACGTATTTGTTTAAATCGTTATTCTTATTAATTAGTTTTTCTAATCAATAACATAAGAAGATGAAATTGAATGATATAATCAATCAATTTAAAATAAAAAACAGTAGGAGGAAAGAAAAATGAACGATTTTCAATTTCAAAACACAACAAAAGTTTATTTTGGTTAAAACCAGTTACACTATTTACATGAAGAAGTTTTAAAATATGGTGATAAAGTGTTAATTGCTCATGGAGGATACTTTATTAAACATTCTCCATTATATACAAATGTCATTAATGAATTAGAATCAAATGGAATTATTGTCTATAAACTTGGAGAAGTAGAACCCAATCCTCGACATACAACAGTGGACAAAGGTGTTGCAATGTGTAGAGAACATGGCATTCAAACAGTATTAGCTATTGGTGGTGGTTCTACAATTGACTGCTGTAAAGCAATCGAGGCAACAACTCTTTCCAATACAGATAATATTTGGGATTTAGTCGAAGGAAACGCCAGCAGGAAAGATGCATTAGCTGTGATTGCTATGCCAACGATTAGTTCCACAGGAAGTGAGATGGATAAATCGTGTGTAATAGCAAATGCTGATTTAGGAATCAAGAGTAGTATTAATGGTGAAAATATTAGACCAAAAGCAGCATTCTTAGATCCGACAAATACATTTACAGTTCCTGCTAAACAAACAGCTTGTGGTGGATTTGATATTATGGCTCATCTTTTTGATATGAATTACTTTGTGAATGCACAAAAATATCCATTACAATTCAATGTTGTTGAAACATTATTAAAAACTGTCAGAACACAGTTACCTATTGCAGTGAAAGAACCTGAAAATTATGAAATTCGAGCAACTATGCTATAGGCTGCTAGTTGGGCACTTAATAGTTTCTGTACATCGGGATTTCAAACGCAAGCATCTTTACATGTCTTAGAACAGTTTTCATCATCATATGATTTAACACATGGATTAGGAATAGCAATAATTATGCCTAAATGGATGAAATACTTATTAGATAGAGATGAAACAGTAGCAGAAGATTTCGCAAGATTTGGTGTCAATGTCATGAATGTAAAAGGGGGGTGAAGATAAAAAAGAAGTAGCATATCGTTCGATAGAAGCATTACAGACATTTATCAAAGATGAACTGGGGTTACCTGTTTACTTATCAGAATTGGGAATTGATGATAGCCAATTTGAAGAGATGAAAGTGAAAGCCTGTCATGGTCAAGAATCATTACCAAGAGCATATCGATCATTAACACAGGAAGATTGTTTGAATATTTATCGTATGTGTTTATAAAAATTTCATCATAAAGATATTCTAAAAATGGAGGTAAAAAATGAAGCAAACAAGATTAGGAAAAACAAATATGTATGTCAATCCTGTGGGATTAGGATGCATGGGATTATCTCATGCGAGTGGAACACCAACGCCAAAAGATGAAGCAGTGAAAATCTTAAGAGCAGCTTATGAAATGGGATATAATTTCTTTGATACAGCTGAATGTTATACAGGAATTAATCCAGATGGAACTATTAATTATAATGAAGAAGTTGTAGGAGAAGCCATTAAACCATTTAGAGATAAGGTTATCTTATGTACAAAATTCGGTGTGACACATAAGGGAAATCATTTGGAACTTGACAGTTCTCCACAAAAAATTCGTTCTTCTTTAGAAGGTTCATTAAAAAAGTTACAAACAGATTATATTGATGTTTATTATCAACATAGAATTGATCCAAATGTTGAACCAGAAGTTGTTGCTAGAGTTATGAAAGAATTAATAGAAGAAGGTAAAGTCAAATCGTGGGGTATTTCTGAAACAACTGAAGACTATTTAAGAAGAGCTTATGCAGTATGTCCTGTAACAGTGATTCAAAACAGATATTCTATGATGGCAAGATGGTATGAACCTATCTTCAAAACATGTGAAGAATTAGGAATTACATATGTCGCTTTTTCACCAATGGCTAATGGAGCTTTGACAGGAGCTTATAAATCAAAGGCGGATTTTGGAAATGGAGATCAAGATTTTAGACCAAGCATGCCACAATATAGTGAAGAAGGAATCAAGAAAACAAATGAAATCGTTGAATTTTTGGAAAGTCTAGCTAAAAAACATGATGCAACTATCGCTCAAATATCTCTTGCTTGGATGTTGAATAAAAAAGATTTCATTATTCCAATCCCGGGTTCAAGAAAAATAGAAAGATTACAACAGAATTTTGATGCAGGAAAGATTGAATTAAATGCTGAAGAAATCAAGTTAATTGATAATAAATTAGATACTATGGAATTTATGGTATTTGGTGGTCATGCAGGAAAATAATGATTTTATTTTATTGATTATTAGTTTTACTTATCATAATCATTAGAAAGTCAAATTGTTATAAGAATAAAAAATATTCTATTATAAATAGAAAAACACAAGGAGATGAACAATAATGAAAGATGTTATGATTGTCACAGGAGCAGGTCAAATTAGTCAGGCAATTGCAAGAAGAATCGGTTATGGAAAAAAGATTGTTATGGGTGATAAAAATATAAATAATGCTGAAATCATTGCAAAAACAATGAATGACGCAGGATTTGATGTTGTTCCTTTTGAAATGGATTTATCTTCTAGAGAGTCTATTATAGAGATGATTGAAGAATCAAAAAAGTATGGTTCAATTACAATGTTAGTTAATGGTGCAGGAGTTTCACCGAGTCAGGCACCTATTGAAGCTATATTAAAAGTTGATTTATATGGAACAGCTGTTTTATTAGAAGAAGTAGGAAAAGTTATTGAACCAGGTGGTGTAGGAGTGACAATTTCAAGTCAATCTGGTTTTAGGATGAAACAATTAACACCATTAGAAGATGAACAATTGGCTTGTACACCTACAGAAGAATTATTAGATTTAGATTTATTAAAAGTAGAAAATATCAATGATACATTACATGCTTATCAATTAGCAAAAAGATGTAATGAAAAAAGAGTCATGGCAGAATCAGTGAAATGGGGTCGAAAGAAAGCAAGAATCAATGCTATTGCACCAGGAATTGTTGTGACTCCATTGGCGATTGACGAATTCAATGGACCTAGAGGAAATTTTTATAAAAATATGTTTGCATCATGTCCTGCTGGTAGACCAGGAACAGCTGATGAAATAGCAAATGTTGCTGAATTGTTAATGAGTGATAGAGGTGCATTTATAACAGGTTCTACTTTTTTAATTGATGGAGGAGCAACTGCATCATATTATTATGGATCATTAAAACCAAAAGAATAAAAGTACGAGGAGAATAAGTTATGAATCAAATTAATGAAATCTATCAAAAGCAATTAATTTATATTTTTAAAAAAGAACAATGTGTTGATTTAACTGCTGATTATTTAGTCATTATTAAAGATGACAGTCCGATTATTCCCATAGCAAATTGCGTAATAATGCATTATCAAGATGATTTTGAATCAACGCTAAAAATAAAACTACCTACCAAAATGCGAAAAACAAAGCAATTACTATCTTATCAAGAAGCTTGCTCAATAATTGAAAAACAAAATTATGGTGTTTTATCTATAATATGTGATGGAATGCCTTATAGTGTTGGGTTAAATCATATTGTCTTAGATGGACGTATTTTCTTTCATTGTAGTATGAGTGGTTTTAAACTAAATGGTATTAATCAACCAGCAACATTTTTAGTTGTTGAAGATTTAGGAATTAATTTAGAAGTTGGTACACACAATCACTGTTCTACGGCTTTATTTGGAATATTGCGTCAAGTGAGTGATTTATCTACAAAGAAAGCAGCACTTTTAAAGATTGTTGCAGACTTAGCTCCAAAACATCCATATAATGATCATATGTTGACATTTACCAACATTTTGGAATTAGAAGTGAATTATATGATTGGAAAAACGCATATTCGTTAGAATATGTGTTTTTCTTTGCAAAATGACCATATTTATGTATAATGAGGAAGACTTTATATGGAGGAGGAATGTTTATGATATCAACTCAAAATGTAACATTAAGATATGGTGATAGGGCTTTGTTTGAAAATGTCTCTATTCAATTTACAGAAGGAAACTGTTATGGCATTATAGGTGCAAATGGAGCTGGTAAATCAACATTTTTAAAAATATTATCTGGTGAAATTGAACCAAATAAAGGAGAAGTCATAATGACACCAGGACAACGCTTATCAGTATTAAAGCAGGATCACTTTGCATATGATGAAGAGGAAGTCTTGAGAACCGTTCTGATGGGTAATAAGCGTTTATTTGAAATTATGCAAAGAAAAGAAGCATTGTATAGCAAGCTTGATTTTAGTGAGGAAGATGGTCTGGAACTTGCAGAGCTTGAAGGTGAGTTTATGGAAATGAATGGCTGGAATGCTGAAACAGATGCGGAAATATTATTGAATGGATTAGGAGTAACAGCTGAATATCATCATGTTTTGATGAAAGAACTTGGTGATCAGCAGAAAGTCAAAGTTTTGCTCGCTCAAGCTTTATTTGGTAATCCTGACGTTTTATTGTTGGATGAGCCAACGAATCATTTGGATTTAAAGAGTATCAATTGGTTAGAAAATTTCCTATTGAATTTTCAAAATACTGTGATAGTTGTTTCACATGATCGTCATTTTTTAAATAAAGTATGTACTCACATTGCGGATATTGATTATAGCAAGATTCAATTATATGTTGGGAATTACGATTTCTGGTATGAGTATTCACAAATGATGCTCAAACAAGCCAAAGAAATCAATAAGAAAGCAGAAGCAAAGAAAAAGGAATTAGAGGAATTTATTGCACGTTTTAGTGCGAATGCTTCAAAAGCAAAACAAGCGACATCACGTAAAAAATTATTAGATAATTTAGAAATGGTAGATATTAAACCTTCTCTTCGTAGATATCCATTTATAAATTTTACACCTGAAAGAGAAGTGGGAAATATCGTATTGAATGTCGAAGACTTATCTTATGAATTAAATGGTGAAAAAATCTTAAATCATGTTTCATTTTCGATTTCACCTAAGGATAAAGTAGCGTTTGTTTCTAATCATGAATTAGCTGTGACATCTTTTTTCAAAATTATTACCGGGGAAATAACAAATTATGAAGGATCATTTCAATGGGGTGTCACAACATCACGCTCTTATTTTCCTAAAGATAATAATAGTTATTTTGACGATTGCGATTTAACACTTGTAGATTGGCTAAGACAATTTACAAAAGGGGATATTTATGAACAGGATTTAAGAGGATGGCTTGGTAGAGTTTTATTTTCTGGTGAAGAAGCTTTAAAGAAAACGAATGTTTTATCTGGAGGAGAAAAAGTAAGATGTATGTTAGCTAAAATGATGATGGCAAATGCAAATGTTCTTATTTTTGATGAGCCAACAAACCATTTGGATCTTGAATCAATACAAGCTTTAAACGAAGGTTTAATTCGTTTTCAAGAAAATATTTTATTTGCTTCTCATGATCATCAATTTGTGCAAACAATTGCGAATAGAATTATAGAGTTTAATGAAATAGGATGTTTGGATCGTTTATCTACTTATGATGAATATTTAGAATATAAAGAAAGTATTTAAAAAGTGAAAACACATGATTTTTACTTTTTTGCATAAACTGTAATGTCATTGTTTTGATTACATAGGACTAAAAGAATTGAATCATAACTGTTATATCCTTGAACTTTCAGTTGTGATTGTAGCCACTTTTCGTCTTTTTCGATGAACTGTAACTGATTTTCCAATAATTGTCCGTTAATGACTAATGAAATTAATGGTTTTTCTTTTTGATATTGAATTGGAAAATCATTGACAATCGTTGGTCGATATTGTGATTTAGGAAAGACAGAAATATTTCCGTTTGTTTCAAGGATGACTTCATCTAATTGCGTTAAATCAAAATAACCTTGAATTCTTAATTGCATTAAGAATTCATTGACATCCATATGAGCTTTTTTTAAAGCAGTACTATCGATTTGATTGTTTTGATACAATGTGATAGGGTTTCCCTCAATAAAATGTCTCATTTTTAAAGAACGACGTGATAATATGGATAATATGATAGTAAAAAGAGCATAAATAATCATTCCTGTCAGTGGTCTACCAATATCTTGAAAATTTTCAAGAACAACCATTTCGCTGGCAATACTTCCTATAGTAATGCCTATAATGTAATCATACATACTTAATTGTGTTATTTGTCTATAACCCATTAATTTGGTTAAAATAAATAAGACAATTAAAGAAATAAGGGATAAAGAAATTGTTTCTATAATCATAGATATCACCATAATTAATATGGGTGAAAAAGTTAAAATTTATACAAAAAAAGGCTTAAGCCTTTTGTAGATAAATAGTTTTAATTTTTGCAATATACATCATATGATAATCTTTTTCTGGATAGTTCTTTGCATCAAGAGATGAATCTAAAAAACATTTTGGTTGAATTGTATCTGCATAAATTTTTTCAACGATAAAAACCAATTTTGCTTCTTCAAATGTTGGAACATCTTCTAAATATGTGATGTGAAAACCTACATCATTGATTTTATCAGTATCTTTACCAGATAATGTTCCTAAAAGACTTAATTCTTTTTTGTGTCCATCAAAAAATGAAAGTGAAAAGCACTCTTGTTGATCAACAAATTGTTTGGTATAACGTTGAGGTCGGATATATACAGTTACAACATCATGATTCCATAAAACACCCATACCTCCCCAAGAAGCGGTCATCGTATTGACTTTTTGGTGATTACCAGCTGTGATGAGCATCCAGTCTTTACCAATGGTTTGAAAAACGTTCATATTTAGATCTTGAATATTTATTTTTTGAAAACTCATAGATATTTCCTCCTTTTCCTATTATAACATATCATATGCGGAAAAGTGAAGAAACAGAATAAGAAGGTGAAACATGAAAAAAATATTAAAAGGAATACTGATATTAGGGCTTGTGGCTTTTTTGCTTGTATGTTGTTTTTCTTTGTATATTGGCAATTATTTATATGATTATACATTAAATCCATATTCTGAACACACTTTATTAGAAAACTTAATTCCTGATGAAGATGCTCAGTTGGAAGCGCAACAATGGATGAACGAGAATAGCCAAGATGTTTTTATTGAAAGTATAGATCATCTGCAATTGCATAGTTATTATATTGAACAAGAAAGTGATGTTTATATGATTATGGTTCATGGATATCGTGGTGATGGAACAACTATTCTTTCGCCCATTAAGCAAATGAAAAAGCAAGGATATAATCTGTTGATTCCTGATTTAAGAGGACATGGACAAAGTGAAGGAGATTATATTGGAATGGGATGGGATGATCGTTTAGATATTCTTTTGTGGATTGACTATATTTTACAAAAAAATGCGAATGCGAGTATTATTTTGTATGGTGTTTCTATGGGTGGAGCAACAGTAATGAATGTTTCTGGTGAAGATCTTCCCTCACAGGTCAAAGCCATTATTGAAGATTGTGGTTATACCAGTGTATGGGATGTTTTTAAAACCCATTTTGATATGACACTATGGCAAAGTGAGATTGCTTTGCATATGGCAAGTTTGGTAACAAAGATGCGAGCAGGATATTATTTGGGGGAAGTTCAGCCAATTGAACAAGTGAAAAAAAGTCAGACGCCGTTATTGTTTATTCATGGAGAATGTGATGATTTTGTACCGGTTTCAATGGTTGATGAATTGTATGAGGCAGCTCATTGTCCTAAGGAAAAATTAATTGTGAAAGGCGCGGGGCATGCGAATAGTTGTTCGGTAGATAGTGAATTGTATTATGAAACAATTTTTCGTTTTATTGATAAATATAAATAAAAAAACAAGTTTTAAACTTGTTTTTTAAGAGATTGTTGCTCTCAGTTCGTTTTTTAAATCATATAACAGACTTCTAACTTCTTCGAGATTGTCGATAATATTCATAATGTCTTCTTTTTGTTGAAAATTGATGTCTTCTTGATTTTGGAAGTCTGCAAGCATGGTAAGTGTTTTAAATAATAGCTCATTAGCATCATCGATACTATTCATATAATTCCCTCTTTCTTTTTTATTTCATTATACTACAAAATGAGTACATATGATTATTATAATAATCAAGATATAACTATAATTCCAGTATTTTTTCAAAAAAATAGTACAAATAAATGCAAAATATTGAATCATTAGATTAAAAAATAATATAATCCAAGGAATTCTTTGGAAAATAAACCAAAATATAAAGCTATGAAAAATCAGAAAACAAGAACTATAAATCATAAATTGTTTTAATAATATTTTCAAACAAGCTTGATGAGATAGTCTTGTTTTCATCATTGGATATAAACAAATATATTGATAAATAATCTGATATAAAAAAGTAACCCATAAAAATTGTATACCAATAAACATATAATAACGGATATCAAAATATGGATAATGGCAAATAATTTGTGTAAAAGTTGAATAATCATAAAGCAAGCTGAGAATGGTATAAATGCAAAATGATAAACTGAGATATTTAAAAATTGTTGTCATTATGTAATTGTCCATCAATCAATTGATAAATATGATTATAATGAATAGCATCTAAATATTCATGTGCAGCAATAATGATTGTTTTACCTTCTTCATGGAACTGATTAATGAGTTGACAAAAGACATCGACAGATGCTTTATCTAAACCACGTGTTGGTTCATCCAATAAAATAAGATTTTGATCTTCCATAAAGGCTTGAATAATGCCTGCTTTTTGGCGCATACCTAAAGAAAAGTTCTTCAATTTAAGACGACTACCAAAATCTAACTGAAATAACTCGCAAAGTTCTTTGATTTTTTCTTCATGATAATGATGTTTTAATGATGCCAGAAAATGTAAATTATAGGCTAATGTTTCGTTTTCTAGAAAACCAGGATTTTCAATCAGAGCGCCAATATGGGCATCTGAATCAAGCTCGATTTTTCCTTCATCAGGTTGTAAGATATGACAAATTAATTTAAATAGTGTCGATTTGCCTGAGCCGTTGATACCATGTATATAAACCAAATTGCCTTTTTGAACATCAAATTGAAGTTGACTTAGGATAATATGATGATGAAATGATTTTGATAAGTTATGAATATGTAACATAATGTTCTCCTTTAAAATAAATTTGTAAAAATAATATGAAAAATGAAATTAATCAAGATTGGTAAAGCTAAATATAGAAAATTTTTCTTTTGCCCAATTTGTAAAAAGATAATCGTACTTTCAATACCATTGATAATAAAATTAAGAATCATAAAAAAGATTGTGATGGCGAAATCTTCTTGGCTAATAGCACCAAAGAAAAAATAATAACTTATATAAATAATGAAAGTATAAAGAAAACCAATACTTATAATGGAAACATAACTCATTTTATAAAATGGTTCTTCTTGTATCCTTGTAATCATATAGGAAGACAATGTATTTAAACGATAACAATATTGATAAATCATTAAAAGATAAGCATTATTTAGATAGACAGTTAAATAATGAGAATACACTAAACAAACTGTATAGGTGTTTTTACCACAAAGAGTAGGAGAAATAATCAATAAAACGATTAATAAAAGAATCATTTTACGGTCAATTAAACGATAAAAAGATTTAATCATAACGCTCTCTCCATTTATACATAAATTGAAAAACAAGATAAGAAATAAAACTATAAATCATAAAACAAACAATATACAATGTCCAATTAGAAAAACCAAAAGGATTTTCTCGAACCCCTTCCATTCCTAAAGCAACCAGATTGTTGATTTGTAAAACAAAAGCAGCATTTTCAATGGGAATAAAGCCTTGAATCAAAGCTGGAAACAAAACAAGTAAAATACCAAAAATCACACCAAAACAGCGATAAATGTATTTGTTGGAAATAATGACTTGTAATGAAAACAAGATACTTGAAATGAGACCATAACCCAATGATGTTAAAATGATAAAACAGAATAAACTTATTATTTCATTGCTTGACAATATTTGTGTTGTACAATAATATAGTTCTGGGTAGTCAAATGCATTAAATTGTATAGTAGCATAAAAAATATGGATGACAAGAACATTTAAGATTTCTAAAATAAGAACAGTTAAGCTTGTCATAATGAAGTTCATTAAAAAAACATAATGATAATAAGTTTTTTTAGAAATTCGCATTTCGATATAATAGGCTTCATGATTTTGATGAAGATTTAAAAAATCATAACCGATTAAATTTGGAATCAATAACATCAATAAGATAAAAAGGAATTGATTTAAACCAATACAATGAAGATAATAAAAGAATTCCAAACCGGCTTGAGGAAAAGTATCAAAATATCCAGGTTGTGAATAAATAGATTTTCGATAAACGATATAGGTACTGATATTGATAAGAATAAAGATAGTAAGAATCAGCAATGTTTTTTCTATGGTCATAAAGGGTGACCATAATGCTTTGAGTTTTTTCATATTTTTTCATCCTTTCTGTAAGTATTCCTAATATAACTTAGATATGGAGTGATGGGGATGATTTGGTTTAAAAAGTACCTAAATTGGCCTAAAAGTGACATTTCTTTTGTAGAAATATAGTGTAAAATAAAGATGGAGAAAAGGAGAGATAGTGATGAGAATATTGTTATGTGATTATGATGAAAAGTATATGGAGCAATTAATGAAGAGAATTCAAGCGGTGAGTGAAGAAGAGCTTGTTTTTGAAAGTTATACGGATACACATGGAGCAATCCTTCGTATTGATACTGAAACTTTTGATATTGCTTTTTTTGGGACAAAAGTGAATGGCAGAAGTGGTTTTGAATTAGGAAGAATTTTGAAAAAGGATCAACCAGATTGTATTTTAATTTATTTGTGTGATGATTTAACAGATATGCATGAAGTCTTTAAAATTGGTGCTTTTCAGTTGATTTTGAAGGATTCTGATCATATGCTTGAATCCGAATTTCAAAGAGCTATGAAGACATGGAAAGAAAATCATTTTTCAGTTCCTTTCATGACTTTAGAAGGTGAGCGAATGGACTTTATACCTAGTGAAATCATTTATATTGAAACTCGTAGTGAAAATCCAATTGTTGTAACAACAACAGGAAGATTTCGTGGTAATTTTGAAAATCTAACGCAAGTGAAAATCAAATTAAAAAAATATGATTTTTTACAGATTCATCCATACTATTTTATAAATATTAGGTCTGTGGAATTGTTGAGAGCCGGAGAAATTCAATTGAATAATGGAGATTTTGTGCCGGTTTCAGCGATGAATGAAAAGCTTGTAGAACAAACGATTCATGACTTTTATGATCTTTAAATAATGACAGATGAAAAAAGAGAAATTCAGTTGAAAAAATCATAAAGAAATGTTATGATGCATGTAGTTATATGACTGGCGGAAGTGGAATGAACCACATGGAGTATAACGTGAAAGAGTCGACCGTCTGGACAAACATCTGGATGAGTAGGCTCTTTTTGAATTTCTATGAAAAAAATTTGTTTCATAGGATATTTTATGGTATAAAGAAATAGATAAGTTCTTACAAAAAATCAAGAAAGGGTGAAAAGATGTTAACAGATGTAGAAATAGCACAAAGTGCCAAGATGAAACCAATTAAAGAGATTGCTGAAAAGTTGGGACTTAATGAAGATGATCTTGAGCTTTATGGGAAATATAAAGCAAAGATATCTTTAGAGGCAATTGCACAATTAAAAAGTAAAGAAGATGGAAAGCTCGTTTTAGTTACTGCAATTAATCCAACACCAGCTGGTGAAGGAAAGACAACAACCATGATCGGGTTGTCACAAGCTTTAAATAAATTAGGGAAAAAATCTGTTGTTGCAATGCGTGAACCTAGTTTAGGACCTTGTTTTGGTGTAAAAGGTGGAGCTGCTGGAGGTGGATATGCCCAAGTTGTTCCTATGGAAGATATTAACTTGCATTTTACGGGTGATATTCATGCCATTACGACTGCCAATAACTTAATTGCTGCAATGTTAGATAATTCGATACAACAAGGAAATCCTTTAGGGATCGATCCAAGACAAATTGTATGGAAACGTGTTGTTGATTTAAATGATCGTGCATTACGTCATATTGTTGTGGGATTAGGCGGAAAAGTGAACGGTGTACCAAGAGAAGATGGTTTTGATATTAGTGTGGCAAGTGAAGTTATGGCGATTCTATGTCTTGCAACATCTTTGGAAGATTTGAAACAAAGAGCAGGACGAATGATTGTAGCTTATAACTATCAAGGCGAACCAGTTACTGTTAATGATATTCAGGCAACTGGAGCGGTAACATTGTTACTCAAAGATGCAATTAAACCAAATTTGGTTCAAACGTTAGATCATACTCCGGTTTTTGTACATGGTGGACCTTTTGCTAATATTGCTCATGGATGTAATTCGGTCATGGCGACAACTTTAGCAATGAAACTAGGTGATTATGCCATTACAGAAGCTGGTTTTGGAGCTGATTTAGGAGCTGAAAAGTTTTTGGATATTAAATGTCGTCAAGCTGATTTAAAGCCTGATGCTGTTGTTATTGTTGCGACAGTTCGTGCTTTAAAGATGCATGGTGGTGTAGCTAAAAAAGATTTAGGGCAAGAAAATTTAGAGGCTTTAAGAAAGGGAATTGAAAACCTTGAAAAACATATTGAAAATATTGCTAAATACCATTTGCCTAGTGTTGTTGCAATTAATGCATTTCCAACTGACACAAAAGCAGAACTACAATTATTAAGAGAAATTTGTCAATCAAAAGGAGTTGATGTTGCGATTAGTGAAGTTTGGGCAAAAGGTGCTGATGGTGGTATTGAGTTGGCTGAAAAATTGTTAGATGTTTTAGAAAATGAAGAGGCTCATTTTGCGCCAATTTATGATCTTGATTTACCAATTATTGATAAAATCAAAACAATTGCGAAAGAAATTTATGGTGCAGACGATGTGACATTTACGAAAAAAGTTATGAATAAGATGAAGAAATATGAAGCACAGGGATTAGCAAATCTACCAATCTGTGTTGCTAAGACACAATATTCTTTATCAGATGATCCAACATTGCTTGGTCAACCACATGGTTTTAAAGTCACAATTAATGATTTGATTCCAAATACGGGAGCAGGTTTCTTAGTTGCGATTAGTGGTGACATTATGCGTATGCCAGGATTACCTAAAGCACCAGCGGCTATTCATATGGATAT
>CAYSWW010000040.1:0-13659 GCA_964434915.1 uncultured Coprobacillus sp. | reverse complement strand
TGTCAACTGAATAAAGTTAGAAAGACGCATATTCAAAAATGCGTCTTTCTTTTTTAAAAGAAATCTACCCGAAATATTTACTTTGACATTTTTTTTAGTATGCTTTTTCTATAATAAAAAAGGGGTGGAATCATGGAAGTCTATTTAGAAGTAACATATGTTATAAATGCATTAATGATCCTATTAACATTTGAAATCTTATGTTTTTTATTAAATTTGCAATTGACTAAGCGTGAAATATTAAAGTTTGTTTTAACTTATAACATATCTGTTCTCTTTTTATTTATAGATTTCTTTGATGGTTTCCTCTTATTATATGACTTACTCCTCACACTCATATATTTTAAAAAAATGATCTATATTTATTTCCCATTATATCTTTTTATCTATGTTTCAATACTTGTTTTTTTAGATATGATCATTCCTTCTTCTATCATATTCCAGGGAATATTAATTGTTGAAGGTTTTAATTTCATTTCATTGTTTGTGATGGGAATCTTTGTGTTGTGTGTATTTTATTTTTATATTGCTTTTTGTCAGCATAAATTACATCAAGATAAAATGATTTATGTTTCTTTTTTAGGGAAAGAATGTTTAGGATTTGTAGATTCTGGTAATAAAGTTTTCTATAAAGGATATCCTGTTATTTTTATTAGTCAAAGGTTATTAGATCATTATTCAAAAATCGATCAGATTGAAATTGAAACAGCACAAAGCAAAGAGTGGATTGATATCATTCAATTAGACGAAATAAATGTACAAGGACATCATTTATGTCATGTTTATGTTGGAGTAATGTCTTCACAAGAATATGAATGTATTCTTCATTCAGAGTTATTAGGGGGGTTACTATGATTTTACAAAAATTGAAACGTTGGTTTTATCAGAAAAAGAGACTTTTTTATATTGGTAGACATGATGTCCTAAAAGCACCACTCAAAGGTAAAGAAGAAGAGGAAGCACTTTTAAAATTACAAGATGGTGATGAAGAAGCTAGGGATTTATTAATTGAACATAATTTGCGTCTTGTTGTATATGTTGCAAAAAAATATGATAATGTACAAAATGGCAGTATTGAAGATTTAATTAGTATTGGAACCATAGGATTAGTGAAAGCTGTTAATACTTTTAAAATGGATAAAAACATAAAACTGGCAACATATGCTTCACGTTGCATTGAAAATGAAATTCTGATGTTTTTAAGAAAAAATAATAAGATTCGTCAAGAAATTTCTTTGGATGAACCATTGAATATTGATTATGATGGTAATGAATTATTGCTTTCTGATATTATTGGAACGGATAATGATATTGTTCAAGTAGAGATTGAACATAATGATCAAAAAGAAAAATTTTATCATGCTCTTGAAAACTTAACTCAAAGGGAAAAAGAAATACTATTGATGAGATATGGATTGGTTGGACATGATGAATTGACGCAAAAGGATGTGGCTAATATTTTAGGAATTTCCCAATCTTATATTTCTCGACTGGAAAAAAAGATTATAAAAAAATTACGATATAAATTAAATGATGATGAATAATGTCAAAAAAATTGGTGAGACTTCTATCGAAAGGAGTCGAAACAATGTCGAAGTACAGAGTTGAAATCAATGGATATGATATACATGATTGTAGAAAATTCACTCATGAAGAAATGATGGAATCAATTGATAAATATCAACAAACTTATGATCAAGTTTTAAAAGAGCAATTGGTTTTGTCAAATTTGAAATTGGTTTTGTCATTAGTCCGAAAATATAATCAAAAAGTGAATAATCTAGATGATCTCTTTCAAGTGGGCGTCATAGGATTAATCAAAGCAATAGATAACTTTGATACATCTTTAGATGTTCGCTTTTCTACATATGCAGTTCCTCTGATTATGGGAGAAATGAAAAGATTTATAAGAGATAATTCACCCATGCGTATTCCGCGTTCGGTGCGAGATTTGGCTTATAAAGCTTTATTAGCTAATGAACAATATATGCAAAAGCATAATAAAGAAGCAACTCCTAAAGAGTTAGCAAAAATGCTGCATGTCGATGAGTTTTCTTTGATCGAAGCATTATCATCAACAAATAATGTATCTTTCTTATCACAAGAAGTCCAAAATGATGGACAAGGAGTCATTGATTTGGAAAGTCAAATTCCAGATCGTAGAGATGACATTCAAGATATTCAAAATGCCATAGATTTGACTGAAGCAATGCAACATCTTGATGAAAAAGAATTAAAAGTGATTAATGAAAGATATTTTAAAGGACAAACACAAAGTGAAATTGCAAAAGAATTGTTTATTTCACAAGCTCAAGTATCTCGTATAGAAAAGCATGCATTATTACAATTAAAGAAATATATGAAAGCCTAATTGCATATACTATATAGGTGATGTGTATGCGTTTTGTGACTTTACAAAGTAAAGATGTGGTTAATGCTGCAACGGGGACAAGGATTGGATATGTTGTAGATATAGAGATAGATCCGTTCTGTAGATGTATTCAAGCTATTATTGTTGAAAAAGTTTCAGCTTTTCGCTTGATATGTATTTTTAAAGGACCACCAACGTTTTGTATACCAGTTGAAAATATTATGACAATAGGTGAAGATGTTATTTTGGTGAATGTTGATTGCTAAAATGTTGATAAAAAGAGGAAGAAGGCTATTACTGAATACATTTTCCTCTTTTTTTCATAGTCATGTTATGTTATAATAAATGAAAAAGTTATGGAGGATTCTTTATGGATAAAGTAAAAAAATGGTTTTTTGAGGAAGACGATGATGATGTATATGAAGATGTAGAAATAGATGAAGAAGCTCATACAAAAAAAACAAGTATGTTTGAAAAGCCTAAATCAACAAGAACAAGTGATGCGGTTAAAGCCTTGAGTGCCAATAAAGATAGTCATTTGGTTTTGTTTGAACCAAGAGCTTATAGCGAGGCACAGGAAATTGCGATTTATTTAAAACAAAAAAGAGCTGCTGTGGTGAATTTGCATCGTTTGCAGAAAGAACAATCTAAACGTGTTATTGATTTTTTAAGTGGCGTTATTTTTGCCATTGAAGGGGATATTCAACAAATCGGTCCTAAAATATTCTTATGTACACCTAAAAATATTGGGGTTTCTGGAAATATTACTATGGATCCAAATGAGGCAGATGAGTAATACAAGTATTAGCAAAGCTAATACTTCTTTTTCGTTATGTTAGAACATTTTAAAGGCGATGAAGTTTTTGTAAAGAAAATTCTTGATTATCAAAATCAAGCTATTTATCATCAGAGAATGATTTTAACACCTTTTTATAATCCCCATGAACAAGATATTATCTATAAAATAACCGGGCATCATGATTTGCAAGTCAAGGCATACGGAGGTTTTCTTAATGCTGAAAATCAACGGATGATTATATGTCCAGATTTTTATGAAATTACGCAAGATGATTTTGAGATTATATTGGTTGAAGTTCTTTATAATCAACAGTTTGGAATATTAGCCCATAAAGATGTTTTAGGGGCTTTAATGAATATGGGAATTAAGCGTGAATGTGTTGGTGATATTTATGATGGAGAGCGATTGTTTTTTACTTGTACCAAACAAACTTTTCCATATATTCAAAGTCAATTAAAACAGATTAAAAAATCAAAAGTACATCTTAAAGCGACTGATGAAACAATTGAAATACAGCATCAGTATTTTACAAAAACATTTTTTATTTCAAGTATGCGTTTAGATAAAGTTGTTTCTGTATTATATCAAATTTCAAGACAACAAGCGAGTGAAGCAATTCGTTCTGGATTAGTGAAAGTTAATTATAAAGTAGTTGAAGAAGTCAGTTTTTTATGTCATAATAATGACATGATATCCTTTAAACGTCATGGCCGTGTTAAATTTGTGGATGAAAATCGGCAAACGAAACAAGGGAACTTTGTAGTTGTAGGATATTTTTATAAGTGAGGTGAAAACAAATGGAAGAATTTGATAGACAATTTCGTGGTTATCATAAAGCTGAAGTGAACCAACGGATACAAGAACTAAAAGATGAAATTTCCCAGAATCAACAAAAAATTTCAGCTTTACAAGAAGAAATTGATCACTTAAAAGAAGACAATGAATACCTCACAAAGCAAATGACTGTTCATGAAAAAACGAATGAGGAAATTGCAAGACTTGCTTTAAAAGAAGCAAGTGATTTGATTGAGAAAGCGAAAAGAAATGCTAATATGATTCTTAAAGAGTCAATGGAATATGTTCGAGCATTATCAAAAGACATGGACACTTTTAAACAAGAAGCTCTTGATTTTAGAGAAAATGTGATAAAAATGAGTGAAGATATGCTCGAAACTATTGACAAATCTGAAATTTTCAGTTTAATTAGAGAAGAAAAAGAAAATGCAAATACAAAGATGGAGAAGGTTTATAAAGAAAACTTATAGAGAACTTGTGGTTGGTGGAAACAAGGAAGTGGCATTTATAAAGGATCACTCCTGAGTAGCATCCTGAAAGATGAGTAAGGAGTGCCGTGAATCGCGTTAAGATTTTAAGTGCATGTTGTTAGACATGAATAAAGGTGGTACCGCGTAGTATAACGTCCTTTTTAGGACGTTTTTTTATCTTTGGAAAGGAAGGGTAATGATGAATTATAAAGATATGCTATTAATGCCTAAAACAGATTTTGAAATGAGAGGAAATTTGCCAAAAAAGGAACCAGGATATGTTCAAAGATGGCAAGATTCTCATATGTATGAAAAAGTTATTCAACAAAATGAAGGACATCAAGATTTTGTTTTTCATGATGGACCTCCATATGCCAATGGAAACATGCATACTGGTCATATGTTAAATAAAATTATTAAGGATGTTATCTGTCGTTATAAGAATATGGTAGGATATTATACACCATATATTCCTGGATGGGATACACATGGTTTACCTATTGAAAATGCAATTCAAAAATTAGGTGTAAACCGTAAAGAATTAAGTACAGCTGAATTTAGAAAGAAATGTTATGAATATGCTTTAAAACAAGTTGAGATTCAAAAAGAACAATGTATTCGCGTTGGAACATTTGCTGATTATGATCATCCATATTTAACTTTATCGCCAGAATTTGAAGCTAATCAAATTGATGTTTTTGCAAAAATGGCTATGGATGGTTTGATTTACAAAGGACTTAAACCTGTTTATTGGTCTCCTTCTAGTGAATCAGCACTAGCTGAGGCAGAGGTTGAATATCATGATGTAAAATCACCAACGATTTATGTGAAATTCCCTGTTAAAGATGGTAAAGGGATTTTAGACAATGAAACAAGTTTTGTTATTTGGACTACAACACCTTGGACAATTCCAGCTAATTTAGCTATTTGTTTAAATGAAAACTTTACATATGCCTTGGTTCAAACTGAAAAAGGAAAACTCATTGTTTTAGAAGAATTGGTAGATTCTTTATGGGAAAAATTTGGTTTACAGGAAAAAGAAATTTTACAAAGATTTAATGGTAAGGAATTAGAAATGATTACTTGTCAGCATCCATTATATACTGAAAGAGAATCACTTGTGATTCTTGGAGATCATGTTACTGCTGATGCTGGAACAGGATGTGTTCATACTGCTCCAGGATTTGGTATGGATGACTTTATTGTTGGGCAAAAATATGGGTTAGATATTTATTGTAATGTTGATGAACATGGAAATATGATGAAAGATTGTGGAGAATGGTTGGCTGGTCAGTATGTTGAAGATGCTAATAAAACGGTTACTTTAAAATTAGATGAGCTTGGTGTTTTATTGAAGCTAGAGTTTATTACTCATAGTTATCCACATGATTGGAGAACAAAGAAACCGATTATTTTTAGAGCAACTGATCAATGGTTCTGTTCAATTGACAAGATTCGTAATAAATTATTAGATGAAATTGATCATGTGCAATGGTTGAATGAATGGGGACATATTAGAATTTATAACATGATTAAAGATCGTGGTGACTGGTGTATTTCACGCCAAAGAAGTTGGGGTGTACCTATTCCAATTATTTATTGTGAAGATGGAACACCAATTATGGAAAAAGAAGTTTTTGATCATATCTCACAATTATTTAGACAGTATGGATCAAATATTTGGTTTGAAAAAGATGAAACATTCCTTTTACCAGAAGGATATACAAACGAGCATTCACCAAATGGTATTTTTAGAAAAGAAAAAGATATTATGGATGTATGGTTTGATTCAGGCTCATCTCATACAGGATGTATGATTGAAAGAGGATATCGATATCCTGTTGATTTATATTTTGAAGGTAGTGATCAATATCGTGGTTGGTTTAACTCTTCATTGATTGTTGGAACAGCTGCTCATGGTTGCGCCCCTTATAAAACAGTTTTATCTCATGGATTTGTTTTAGATGGTAAAGGAAACAAGATGTCTAAATCTTTAGGAAATACAGTGGATCCTATTAAATTGGTTAATCAATATGGTGCTGATATTCTTAGATTATGGGCAACTTCAGTAGCATATCAATCAGATGTTCGTATTTCTAATGAAATTATGAAGCAAATTGCTGAAAATTATCGTAAGATGAGAAATACAATGAGATTTATTTTAGGTAACTTAAACGATTTTAAAGCAAGTGATGTTGTTGAATTATCACAGTTAGAATCAGTTGATCAATATATGTTAGTGGAATTAAATCATTTAATGAAAGGTTATTATGAAGCATTTGATTGTTATGATTTTGCTGAAGCTAATCAACTTATTCTTAATTGTTTTACAAATACATTAAGTGCTTTCTATATGGATTTCGCAAAAGATATTTTATATCTTGAAAAAGCAGATAATCATAGAAGAAGACAAGTTCAGACTGTTTTGTATTACTATGCAAAAACAATGATGAAACTATTGTCACCAGTACTTGTCTTTACAACAGAAGAATTGCATGATCATTTCCATTGTGATGATACAAAAGCTGAATCAGTTTTCTTAGAATCAAAACCAGAATTTTTCGAAATAGATAATGCTGAAAAGATTAAAGAATTTTATGATCGTTTTATGTTGTTAAGAAAAGATGCAATGAAATCAATGGAAGGTTTAAGAACTGAAAAGATAATTAAATCTAATATGGAAGTTAAATTGACAATTCGATTAAAAGATGGCTATGAAGACATGGCTGAATTAGAAAAAACTTTAAATCAATTATTTATTGTTGCTAAAGTGAAAATTGTTGATGATTGTACTGATTTAACTGAATATGATACGGCATATATTAAAGCTGATAAATTCAATGGTGTACAATGTCCAAGATGTTGGAATTATTATGATGCTGATGAAATGGAAGGCGAATTATGCCATCGTTGTCATGAAGTTTTAAATGGATAAATAAATGGTACATATGTACCATTTATTTTTGGAAGGAGATATATTAGATATATGAATAAAAGTATAAAAGGACCATTATTACTTTTTACTGCAGCATTAATTTGGGGGAGTTCATTTATTGTAATGAAAAATGCTGTCGATTTTCTTACTCCTGCTGTCTTATTATTTGTACGTTTTTCATTAGCTTCTATTTTTTTAATCATTTTATTTTTTAAAAAAGTTATAACCTTTCCACGTCAAAAAATTTGGGGAGGATTATTAACTGGATGTTGTTTGTTTGCCGCATATTATGTGCAAACTTGGGGTTTATCTTTTACGACACCTGGAAAAAATGCTTTTTTAACTGCTGTATATTGTGCAATGGTGCCGTTTTTTGTTTGGTTATTCTATCGTAAACGACCAGATACTTATAATTTTATTGCTGCTTTTTTATGTATGATAGGAATAGGATGTGTTTCTTTGAATGGGGATTTATCAATAAGTATAGGTGATTTATTAACATTAGTTGGTGGGGTAATGTATGCCATTCATATTTTAATGATTCAAAAATTTTCTGAAGATGTGGATGGTAGTGCTTTTACAGCATTTCAATTTATTGGAGCATCCTGTGTTGCTTTACTTGTTTCTTTATTAACAGAAGATGTGAGCATTGCAATGCAAATTAAAACACCAATTTTTGAACAAATATTCTATTTAGCATTTTTCTCAACAGCTGTCACAATGCTTTGTCAAACAATCGGGCAAAAATATACAAATGAATGTCATGCTTCTTTGATATTGTCATTAGAATCAGTTTTTGGAGTTCTATTTTCAGTTTTATTTTACGGTGAAATTTTGACATTAAAAGTTATGATTGGGTTTATTATTATCTTTGTTGCTATTATCATTTCAGAAACAAAACTGTCAATTATAGGAGGAAATAGTTAGAATGAAAAAGATTATAGTTGTCATTATATGGGTTCTATGTTTTTTTTCTGTTAATTCGGTTTATGCTTATGATGATTTGGATTTAGATTTATATTCTCAATATGCATATTTAGTTGATCCACAAACAGATATAGTTTATATTGATCAACAAAGTGATGAAAAAATCTTTCCAGCAAGTATGACAAAAATATTAACAGTGAGTTTGGCTTTAGAGAAGATTGATAATCTTCAAGAAGAAGTGACAATTACACAATTAGATTTAAATGGTTTATTTGAATCAGGTGCTTCAGTAGCAGGATTTTATAGTGGAGAAGTTGTTACTTATGAGGATTTGTTATATGGGGCCTTATTGCCTTCAGGGGCAGATGCTTGTAATGCTTTAGCCAGGTTAACTTATGGTGATATGACTTCATTTGTAGAGGCAATGAATCAGCAGGCTGCTAATTTAAATTTACAAAATACGCATTTTGTTAATGCTACCGGTTTACATGATGATCAACATTATACAACTGTGAAAGAAATGGCTATTATTCTCGAATATGCTTTGCAAAATGCAGAATTTGTCAAGATATTTGAAACTCAACAGTATCAAAGTTCTAATGGTGTTCATCAATGGAGTTCTACTTTACGTCGTGCCAGTCTACAACAAAATATTGATATTTCGAATATTGATGGTGCGAAAAGTGGTTTTACTGATGAAGCACAATTAACGCTTGCCAGTACTATGACTATTGATGGTCATCAACTTATCTTGGTCACTGCATATGCACAAGGACAATATAGTCAAAACAATGTGAAAGATGCTGTTGCTGTTTATCAATATATGAATGATAATTATCATAATGTGACTATTTATCAAAAAGATGAAAATATATATGATTATTGGATACTACGAACTTTTCAGTTGCCTTATCATTATATCATGTCAGAAAATTTATCTTTATTATTAGAACAAGATATTTCTTATGAAGATTTGGATATCTCTATTCAAGCTCAAAGTATTCAAATAGCACCTTTAGAAAAAGGACAATCTTTAGGTAAAGTAATAATTCAATATCAAGATCAAATATTGTATGAATATCAGATCACTTTAAATGAAAATATTTCTACTCATATTGTTGCAACAATAATACTCTATGGAATTGTTTTGTTACTGATTCTTATCATTATATGTGTAATATTAAAAATATTGCTAAAAAAACATGTTTTATAAAAAATCAGGAGATATTCTCTCCTGATTTTTAGTTAAAATAAAAGGAGAATTTGTATCTCCTTAAAGAATCTTTATATGCTTATTTTTTATATTCATCTCTATATTCAATTGTGCGATCAATAGCGTAACCTAATAGTCTACCTGCAAAAATGATAATAACACCAGCTAGCGGTAAAAAATAATTAGATTTTGTCGTTGTATAAAGAATAATCATCACAAAACCAATAATACATCCTAGACTTGTAAAAAGATTCATATATTTTGTTGTTTTATATTTTTTCATGCTTTACACCTCATTTATATACTTTATTATAACATCTTTCATTATTTTTTCAATACTGCTATAATAGATTGGTAAGGTGAAAGTGTGAAAAATAATTGAACCCAATCGTGAATAAAAACATAAAAAAACGAACTTAAAAATAAGTTCAGTTTTACTTAGAAAAAACAAAATATTATTGAGGAATATTTTGAATTGATGATACGTCAAATCCTTGTGATTTTAGAAACTCTAGTGCTATCTTAACTGTATAATTGTTCTTTTCTTTTTGTGGCTTTGGATTCTTAAATGATTCATGGTCCGAAGAATTGAACTTTTCTCCAGTTAGAATCATATGATAAATACTGACAAGTATCATTTTGTGATGGTGATGATGGTTTTCTTGTGTTCTTTTCTTGATTCTTGTATACTTTTGAGCAAAATAACTGTTTTTATTTTCTGCACTTTCATTGTTGGTAGGAGAAACTCCGGCTTAGTAGCATAGGTGTTTATCTGTTTCTGAAATGATAAGAATAGCAGACATCAAAACATTTATGTTCAATAAGCTATTTTTTAAGATCATAGAGACACGAATATTATTTGTCAGTGATACCAACGGTGGTAACGATAACAAAACTAGCACAATTTAAGTGGCATGGCTCTGAGTCCTACTTGTTTGTGCTTGAAAGACTAAGGGCAACTTATAAATATTTAGGATATTCTATATAGAGTAGAATGACCTACTCATCTCCACGTACTTTGTAGTATACCACTTTTTTATAGGATACTACAAAAATGATTGGAGAGAAATAATTTTAATAAAATGTTTGTGTTCGATTGATGAAAGCGGACGGAAATGGAGGAGTATATGAAGAAGGGTTGTATTTTTGATTTGGATGGGACGCTTGTCAATTCTTTACATGATTTAGCTATTTCAACAAATAAAGTATTAGAACAATACCATCTTCCAACACATGAGATTAGCAAATATAATCAGTTTGTAGGAAATGGTGTTAGAAAATTAATAGAGAGAGCTGTTGGTGAGAATCATCGAGATTTAGTGGATTCATGCTTAGAAACATTTTATCAAATTTATGAAGAACATTGTCTTGATCATACGCTACCATATCCAGGGATTATCGATTTGATTCATGATCTGAATCAAAAAGGGGTTAAAATGGCTGTTGTCACAAATAAACCACATCATTTAGCTATAAAAATTGTTGAAACAATATTCCCAGAATGTTTTATTGCTATTCTAGGTCAACAAAATCTGTATCCCGTAAAACCTCACCCTGAATCAACCTATCTTGCTTTAATGACAATGAAATTAAGTAAGTATGAATGTTTCTTTATTGGTGATAGTAATGTTGATATTGAAACAGGGAATTATGCTGAGATAGAAACAATTGGTGTTTGTTGGGGCTTTAGAGGAAGAGCAGAGTTAGAGGCGACAGGTGCAGATTATGTTGTAGAAAAGCCAAATGAAATAAAGGAACTGATAAAATGATGATTGGTGTGAGTGCATGTTTGCTTGGTTATAATTGTACATATAAACAATCAAATCACTTGATTAATGGATTGAAAATGTTATATGATCAAGGAAAGGTGGTTTGTGTTTGTCCAGAAGTTTTAGGAGGATTAACGATTCCTCGCTCGCCTGCCGAGATTCAATGTATGAATCCTTTGCAAATTATCAATCAAGATGAAATTGATGTAACTGATGCATATTTATTAGGAGCTAAAAAAGCTTTAGATTTTTTTATTGAACATAATGTGCGAGTTGCGGTGTTAAAATATAGAAGTCCAAGTTGTGGGAATGATGGTATTTATGATGGAACATTTTCTCATGTTTTGATTGATGGACAGGGTGTTTTTGCGAAAAAATGTGAAGAACACGGTATTCAAGTGTTTAATGAATTGCAGATTAACGAATTCTTAAAATATATAGGAAAGGAAGATGATTATGGGACATATTTTAAAGATTCAGCCAGTTTTTAAGGAAATGATATGGGGAGGTCGTAAATTAAAGGATGTTTTTGGTTATGATATTCCAAGTGATCATACCGGAGAGTGTTGGGCTATTTCGGGTCATCATAATGGCGATTGTATAATTGCTAATAGTGAATATCAAGGTCAGACAGTTTCATGGTTGTTTGAAAATCATAGAGAATTATTTGGGAATATAGCAGGAGAACAATTTCCATTATTGGTTAAAATTATTGACGCTAAAGATGATCTTTCTGTACAAGTTCATCCCAATGATGAATATGCCAAAGAGCATGAAAATTCATTAGGAAAAACTGAATGTTGGTATGTTTTGCAAGTCGATGAAGGAACAAAAATGGTAATGGGTCATCATGCTCAAACAAAAGAAGAATTCATTGAAGCAATCAAAAAAGATGACTATGATCATCTCCTTCATTCTTTTGAAATTAATAAAGGTGATTTCTTTTATATTCCATCAGGAACTTTACATGCGATTTGTAGTGGATCATTAATTTATGAGGCACAACAATCATCAGATATTACTTATCGTGTTTATGATTATCATCGTAAAGATAAAGATGGAAAAGAAAGACATTTACATGTTCAGCAATCAATTGATGTAACGACGATTCCTTCACATAATGAATCAAATAGATTATTTCAGAATTTTCATTTAGATCATGGTTCAAAAACACGTTATGTAGAAAGCGAATTTTTTATTGTCGATTGTTATAGAATGAGGGGAGAAAATACGATTGTGAATGATAAACCATTTCAAATGGTAAGTATTCTTGAAGGTGAAGGAATAATGAATGACGAAGAAGTGAAAATGGGTGATCATTTTATTGTTTGTAGTGATCAAGAGGCTGTCACATATGATGGAATGATGACTTTAATGATAACGACATTATCATGATGAACTTAAAACCCAATGTCATGAAATGAAAGAGAATTGTGAGATTTTAAGGATTAAGTTAAGGTACTGATTCAATTGAGAGTTGGTACCTTTTCGATTGTGTCGAAATAATTAAAGTATATGCCTTTTTTAGACACACTTTAAAAGTACTTATTATTTAGCTTGAGAAAATTTGTTTTATCTCAATATTATTGATGCTAAGTCAAATGTCTGTTTATGATATGACAGTTTCCTCATTCCAATTTTTCTTTATCAGCTTTGACTTCTCTAGTTTGAAATCTTATCAGTATGCGTCTAACATTGTCCATCTGGTGTTGTGATGTTTATCAAAATAGTATTTTTAAGTTAATATCCTTGACACGATAATATTCACTATGAATGATGTTAATCAATGCTCCAGTCCAAGAAAGTGTGATTCAGACAATCAATATTATAGAGCATTGATATGATAATGACAGCAAGGAATGCAAAATCTATTGTATGTAATCTTGTCCCTAAACGGAATGTTAATGTAAGAATCACCTTGAACCAGTATGCGATAACCATATCCGATAATTTTCTACAGAAAGAGCAGGCATATTCTTAATGTCAAGGACATCTCGATAATAGTAGAATGATTTAAGAAATTCAAAATGTATTGAATTAGCGTACGATCAAAGAGGCTATGATTATAAGTAAAACTAGAAACAGAATCGCTACAGTAATTTTGAATACCATCAAGAGTAAAAGCAATAGATATGTTTAAGTTCTTTTGATTTTACTTGGCGAATAGTAGGTGTTTGATTCCCTCATGATAGATTTCCTAAAAATATATTATCTACTCAAAAAGGGCTATTAATGAATCATAAAAATTCATTAATAGCCTCACGATTCAGACCATTTGTCAACAAAAAACGACTATTTAAAATAACTGTGGGTTTAGAGTCGCTACAAAATAACTTGTGGTGACTTTTATTTGCTATTTACAGATTATGGGGTTAAGATC